>PKTQ01000016.1 GCA_002869085.1 Hyphomicrobiales bacterium
CCCGAAACCCTGGTGGTCAATGACCCGGTGCATGTGCGCGATTCGCCGGAAAAACTGGTGACCCTCAATTTCGCCCATTTCATGCCGCCCACTCTGGTGACCAAGGATGTGGAGGAAGTCCGCGCCTTCCGCGAGGAATATCGCGACATCATCGTCAAGCCGCTCAATTCCAATGGCGGCGAGGGGGTGTTCCGCATCACCGAGGGCGACGAGAACTTCAATTCCCTGCTCGAGCTCTATCTCAGGCTCTATCGCGAGCCGCTGATGGTCCAGGCCTATCTGGCCGATGTGCGCAAGGGCGACAAGCGCATCATCCTGGTGGACGGCGAGGCCGTCGGCGCCCTCAACCGGGTGCCGGCCCCCGGCGAGGCCCGCTCCAATTTGCATGTGGGCGGCACCCCCGAGCCGGCCGATCTGAACGAACGCGAGCGCGAGATCTGCGCCGAATTGGGTCCGTTCCTGAAAAGCCGCGGGCTGATCTTCGTCGGCATCGACATCATCGGCGATTGGCTGACCGAGATCAACGTCACCTCGCCCACCGGCATCCGCGAAATCAAGGCTTTTGGCGGCCCGGATATCGCGGCGCTCATCTGGGACGCGATCGAATCGAAGCTGTGAGCGAAGGCCGGGGCGCTCCGTCCCGGCCGCAAGATGCGTTTTGCGCCGCCGCAATGGCGAATCACGTTTCCTTCCGGCGCATTTCAGGCTGGAGCATTTTTCGATCAAATAGAATCATTCTGACGGAGCGATTTTGTGACAAGGCCAAGTCAAGGATCGCAGGGCGCACTCAATGTGCGGTCAAGAGACTTGACGCCGGATTTGGGACAAAATCGCCCGCCCTGTCAAAGGCTTTACGATTGACGCACCACCCAAAATCGAAACGTTTCTATCCACCATCAGATAGACGAAGATGATGGTGGTTTGATCTCACATCGCATTTCGCCCGTTTCAATTCTGGAAACCCACGTCAATCAAGAAGCAGAATTGGTACTATTTGCTCGAAAAATGCTCTAGAGCATATTTCGAATAAACCAATCCATCAGAATTGGTTCTATTTGATCGAAAAATGCTCTAAACACCGGCCTCATGACACAGTTAGATCATATCCGCAATTTTTCCATCGTTGCCCATATCGACCACGGCAAATCGACCCTGGCCGACCGGCTGATTCAGATCTGCGGCGGGCTGACTCAGCGCGAGATGAAGGAACAGGTGCTGGATTCGATGGATATCGAGCGCGAGCGCGGCATCACCATCAAGGCCCAGACCGTGCGCCTCGACTACAAGGCCGACAATGGCGAGACCTATGCGCTCAATCTCATCGACACGCCGGGCCATGTGGATTTCGCCTATGAGGTCAACCGCTCGCTCGCGGCCTGCGAGGGCTCGCTGCTGGTGGTGGATGCCAGCCAGGGCGTCGAAGCCCAGACCCTGGCCAATGTCTATCAGGCCATGGAGAACGATCACGAGATCATCCCGGTGCTCAACAAGGTCGATCTGCCGGCCGCCGAGCCGGACCGCATCAAGACCCAGATCGAGGATGTGATCGGCCTCGACGCCTCCGGCGCCCTTGAGATTTCCGCCAAGACCGGCCAGGGCATGCATGAGGTGCTGGAAGCCATCGTCAATCAGCTTCCCCCGCCCAAGGGCGACGCGAATGCGCCGCTCAAGGCCCTGCTGGTCGATAGCTGGTATGACGCCTATCTCGGGGTCATCGTGCTGGTGCGGGTGATCGACGGCACCCTGTCCAAGGGCCAGAAGGTGAAGCTGATGTCCACCGATGCCAGCTATCTGGTGGAGCGGGTCGGCACTTTCCGCCCCAAGCAGGAGATGCGCCCGGCGCTCGCCGCCGGCGAGATCGGCTTTTTCACCGCCGCCATCAAGCAGGTGGCCGACACAAGGGTCGGCGACACCGTCACCGACGACAAAAAGCCCTGTGCCGCGCCCCTGGAAGGCTTCCAGCCCGCCCAGCCGGTGGTGTTCTGCGGCTTGTTCCCGGTCGACACCGCCGAGTTCGAGGATCTGCGCGAGGCCATGGGCCGGCTGCGGCTCAACGATGCCAGCTTCGAATATGAAATGGAAACCTCCGCCGCCCTCGGCTTCGGCTTCCGCTGCGGCTTTCTCGGCCTGTTGCATCTGGAAATCGTCCGCGAGCGCCTCGAGCGCGAGTTCAATATCGACCTCATCACCACCGCGCCCAGCGTCATCTATCAGATTCACCTGAACAATGGCGATGTGCTGGAGCTGCACAACCCGGCCGACATGCCGGACCCGGTGCAGATCTCCCATATCGACGAGCCGTGGATCGAGGCCACCATCATGGTGCCGGATGAATATCTCGGCGGCGTGCTCAAGCTGTGCCAGGAGCGCCGCGGCCGCCAGAAGGATCTCACCTATGCCGGCAGCCGCGCCATGGCGATTTACGAGCTGCCGCTCAACGAGGTGGTGTTCGATTTTTACGACCGGCTGAAATCGATCAGCCGCGGCTATGCCAGCTTCGACTATCATCTCACGGGCTATGAAACCGGCGATCTGGTGAAAATGTCGGTTCTGGTCAATGCCGAGCCGGTGGATGCCCTGTCGGTGATCGTGCATAAGGACCGGGCCGAAACAAGGGGCCGCTCCATGTGCGAGAAGCTGAAAGAGCTGATCCCCCGCCACCTGTTCAAGATTCCGATCCAGGCGGCGCTGGGCGGACGGGTCATTGCCCGCGAGACCATCGGCGCCCTGCGCAAGGACGTGACCGCCAAATGTTATGGCGGCGATATCACCCGCAAGCGCAAATTGCTGGACAAACAGAAGGCCGGCAAGAAGAAGATGCGCCAGTTCGGCCGGGTCGAAATCCCGCAAAATGCCTTTATCGCGGCTCTGAAACTGGATGGAGACTGACGAACCGGCGCTGGTTATGGTCAAAACCGCAGCAAACCTGTTAAAAGCAACCGCTTTATGCCACATTGTTTGGCCATAGACGGCGTTTATGAGTTGGATTTGAAACCAACGATGGAGATTTTGGCAATGGGTTCCACACTGAACCGGACACTGACAGCCGCATCACTGCTTATCGGCCTGGCATTCGGCCTGACCGCTTGTGACAGCAGCCGGTTGAATTTCCCGGGTGGCCGCAATGCCGATTCCGACTATGCCCCGGGCGACGGCCTGGTGCCCGGCGCCGGCGATGGCGCGACCAAGATCGCCATTCTGCTGCCCCTGTCCACCTCGGGCAAGTTCGGGCGGGTCGCCAAATCCATGAAAAACGCCGCCGAGCTGGCGCTGTTCGACGCCGGCGACAAGAAGGTGCTGCTGATTCCCAAGGACACCGGCGGCACCCCGGGCGGCGCCCGCAAGGCCGCCGCCGAAGCGGTCTCCGAGGGCGCCCGGCTGATTCTGGGCCCGGTGTTTGCCGGTTCGGTCACCGCCGCCGGCGCGGTGGCGCGCTCGTCCAATGTGCCGGTGATCGGCTTTTCCACCACCACCAGCGTGGCCGGCAACGGCATTTACCTGCTGTCCATGACCCCGCAGGAGGAGGTCGAGCGCATCGTCGATTACACCATGAAGCGTGGCAAGACCCGCTTTGGCGCCCTCATTCCGCAAGGCGGCTATGGCAATGTGGTCTCCGGCGCCCTGAAGCGGGCGGTGGAACAGCGCGGCGGCAAGGTGATCGCCGTCGAGCGCTATAACCAAAGCACCGGCGGGCTGACCGGCCCCACCGCCAATATCGCCAGGCTTGCCGCCGGCTCAAACCCCAAGATCGACGCATTGATGATCGCCGAGGGCGACCCGCTGCTGCGGCAGATCGCTCCGCTCTTGTCCTCCAGCGGCCTCGACAGATCCCGCGTCAAGCTGATCGGCACCGGCCTGTGGGGCAATCCGGCCATCGCCAGCGAGCCCGCTTTGCGCGGCGGCTGGTTCCCCAGCGGCCCGCCCGGCGACCGCCGCAATTTCGAGCAGCGCTATCGCGAGGTCTATGGCACCGCGCCGGTGGCCATTTCGAGCCTCGCCTATGACGGGGTGAAGCTCGCCGGGCGTCTCGCCGCCGCCGCGCCCGAGGGCGGGGGCATCAGCCGCCAGGCGCTCGAGGACCAGGCCGGCTTTTCCGGCATTAACGGCCTGTTCCGCTTCCGCTCCGACGGCACGCCGGAGCGCGGCATGTCGATCCTCGAAGTGACCTCAAGCGGCTTTCGGGTGATCGATTCCGGCCGCGACCGCTTCGGCGGCGCAGCATATTAAGGTCGTTTATTTGCGGAGCAAAAAAACGACCTACCCACGAGGTGGATTATTCGAAGAATAATCACCGGTGGGGCAAGCGGTTCATTTAGGCGCAGACCTCTCCGGCTGCAAAAAACGACCATCCTGAGCATCTTTTTCTGCAGAAAAAGTGCGGGGGCCCGGCAGGCGGTGTTGACG
>PKTQ01000140.1 GCA_002869085.1 Hyphomicrobiales bacterium
GCTGATCCATGCTGGTGGCGCCGATGATGCAGGAGGTGACGAAGGGCTTTGAGATGACAAAGCGGATCGCCAGCTGGCCGGCATCCAGACCTCGCGCATCGGCCAGGGCCAGACAGGCTTCGATCGCCGCGGCCGCGCCCGGGGTTTCATAACGCTGCAAACGGTCGAACAGGGTGCGCCGTGCGCCTGCAGGGCGGGCGCCATTGCGGTATTTACCGCTCAGATAACCCTGAGCCAGCGGCGAATAAGCCAGCAGGCTGACCTCCTCGCGCAGGCTGATTTCCGCCAGGGCGGTTTCATAGGTGCGGTTGACCATATTATAGGCGTTCTGGATGGAGGCGATGCGCGCAAGGCCATTGGTCTCGGCCAGATGCAACCATTGCATCACCCCCCAGGCGCTCTCATTGGAGACCCCGATATGGCGTAGCTTGCCGGCCTTGATCAGGTCGTCAAACGCCTGCAGGGTCTCGAGAATGGCCACCTCCTCGCCCTCTTCCGGCTTGAAGACGACCGGATTGGCGCCGAACTGTCTGACCGGCCGACCGGGCCAGTGCAGCTGATAAAGATCGATATAATCGGTTTGCAGGCGCTTCAGCGAGCCCTCGACCGCCTCGAATATCTGGGCGCGATTTGGCAGGCCGGTGGACCCATCCTTGCGGAACCAGTCCATGGTGGACAAGCCGACCGCCTTGGTGGCCAGGATGATTTTGTCGCGGGTTCCCCGGCTCTTGAACCAGCTACCGATGATCTCCTCGGTGCGGCCTTGCGTCTCGCGGCGCGGCGCAATCGGGTAGAGCTCGGCGGTGTCGAAGAAATTCACCCCCTCGGACAGGGCATAGTCCATCTGCTCATGGCCCTCGGATTCACTATTCTGCTCGCCCCAGGTCATGGTGCCGAGGCAGATTTCCGACACTTCCAGATCGGTGCGGCCCAGACGGCGCATCTTCATCATCATATCTCCCGCGAGGTTCTGTTCATTCGCCCGTCCCGCCAGGGCGGATCGAGATGTCCAAAACCGGAATGTTGGACAGGTTGTGCCCTCAGTTAATGTTTTTCGTCACGATTTCAATGCCGTGAAAACCGAAATTGATGCGGCCACGACGGGGCTGCCAGACCCTAGAGCAAGCCCATTTCGCTCAACTCAGCCAGCATCTGGGGCGGGATTTCCTCTTCGGCGTCCTCCTTTGCGCCGGTAAGGTCCCCGGGCGCGTCGGAGGCCTCGAAATAGCGCCAGCCCTGAAAGGCACGGCGGGGCTGCGGGCGGACCGGTATGAGCTTGTGGCCGAGCACAAGACGGCAGCGCTTGATGCCCTCGCCATCGGTGAAGGATATGATATCGAGGAGATTCTGGCGGGCCTGAACACGCCCCTTGATCACCCAGTAGAGCGAGCCGCCATCCAGCAATTCATCGCGGCGGCGCGGGGTCATGCGGGTGATGTGCTGCAGCAGCGGCGGCTGGCCGGCATCATGCGCCGCCTGCAGGCGGCTGGCCTGAAGCTCGCGCAAATGGCCGATATCCTCGACACCGACGCATAATTTGATGAGATGAAGCGGCATGACCCGGCGCTGGTGAGCCCGGCGGCTAGAAACGGCCTTCGGAACGGCCACGGCTGATCAGATTGCCGTAGAAATGGTCCTTCAGGCGCTGCTCATGCTCTTGCTTGGCGCGCTGCTTGTCCCGGTAGGACTGCTCATAGGCATCGACCTTGTCGCGGGTTTCCTTGTCGATCGGCGAGCGGCCGTCAATATAGATGTTGCGCTCGAAACCTTCGCCCGGAACGACGCCATAGGATTGCGCATCCGCTTGTTTCGGCACGGAAACGGCCAGAAGCGCCGTGATAGCCCCGGCTGTGGCGGTAAGTACCAGTTTTCCTGAAATGCGCATTTTTTGTTCCTCGACTGGAGCGCGGTCCGACAGCAGAACCACTTAGGCGGACACTAGTCCGATTTGCTCTAAAGCGCAACGGTGATATCTGTTTTTCCTATGGGCCACCGGGCGGTTTTTCGGGGCCTGTCCTCGCGCGATTGCAAGCCAGCGGCGAGCTCTGCACCGGGGTCAAAACAGCTTTGGCAGGACAAAGCGCAAACCCGCATCACGATATTTCATATTTCCGGTTTGGATTGAGTTCATCGGCGCATGGGATTATGATTGGGAACTTCAGGCAATCGCAATTCTTGTGGGATGTATTAATATGTCTGATGAAACTGCCCGTCACAACTGCACCGACTGCCCGATCCGGCATTTGACGGATTGGCAGAATCTGCCGAAAAAGCTGCTGAAAAAAATGGATCGCTACGCCTTGCGGCGGCAGTATGAGCTAGGCGACAAGCTGTATCATCAGGGCGATAAATGCCATGGGCTTTTTTGCATTCGATCGGGATTTGTCGGCCTGCGCCGCTATGATGTTTCGGGCCGGTCCAGCCTGATCAAACTGGCCGGACCGGGCGACACACTGGGTTACCGGGCGTTGCTCGGCCATTCCACCCATTCCAATACCGCCGAAATTCTGAAAGCCAGCGAGGTCTGTTATATCGACCGGGCCATTATCAGCGAAATTCTGCAAAACCATCCATCGGTCGGCGAGCGTTTCCTGCAGCGCTGCCTGACAGATCTGGAGCGGATGGAGGCGGCCTATCTGCGCGCCAAGAACCTGACCACCAGAGAACAATTGCTGCATTTCCTGATGATTCTGCATGAGCAGTTCGGCCAGTTGGACGAGAATGGCTGCCATTACATCGTATTGCCGATCGCCCGCAAGGATATTGCCGAACTGATCGGCTCCACGCCGGAATCGGTCTCGCGCACCATCAAGAAACTGGAAACCGAACATCTGGTGCAGTTCGAGGGCCGCCTGGCCAGTTTTGAAAATCTCGGCGCCATCATCGATCAGATCGGCATGATTCACTAGGGTCAGGGCATGCAATGGCAGCGGGCCGGCTTGCCCGGGGGTGCGATTTCGCTTAACAGGAATGCAATATCGCCCCTGACACCGCCGGATGATGCGCCCCATGCCCGCCCTGCCCGATTATCTGATTCCCGCCCTGCTGATTGTCCTGCACGGGCTGACGATCCCACTGCTGATCAATGGGCGGCGGGCAATTCTGATGGGCAATTGGTTCCGGCACCGCAATTTCATGCTGGCTTCGGGCGGCCTTTTCGCCGCCGTGATGCTGCTGAGCGTCTGGCAGATTGCTGTCCATCTCACCGGCGCATATGCGGATATGAGCGGCGCGGTCATGGCGGTGTGGGCGGCTCTGGCGCTGTATGCGCTGCTTCTGGCACTGTTGACGGTGCTGGTGCCCTGGACGCTTTACCGGGTGGCGCGACATTTGCTGCTGCCACACAAGCTGATGGCGCGCTGGACGATTCGGGTCTGGTTCGCGGCCGCCGCATCCGGGATCGCGGCCATGCTATTGATGATCCTGTCCCCTCTCGCCGGTTAAATCCTGCCGGTACAGCCCGTGTGCGGCATGGATGCCGGCCGGGCATGGGGGCAGCCTATGGGGCTTGAGAGAGGCTGATTTCAGGAAAATACGCAGGATGGTCCATCTGTGGGGGGTGTGATCTGGATGGACTATCATCCTGCGTGAAGTTTCTCAAAGGAGACACTCTCCTCTATAGCGGACAGAGTTTTAGATTTCGTTAAGATTTGAACAAAAGTCCGCGAAAAGTCCGCGCCAGGCGCCGGGATGGCCAGGGGCAGGCCCCTAAGGTTTGCCGGCAGCGCCCCTGCCTCCGCTAGGGGCAGCAGCACCGCCGCCGCCTCCACCGCCGGGAGAGGGCATGCGCACAACCGGAGCCATTTGCGGATTGATGGCCGGATCATGCCAGATATAGATGAATGTGCCGTCATCGCAGGTGCAAAGGCCCTTCTGTGCATCGCATCTCACATCGACTTTCAAGGCGCTGCAATTTGAGATGAACTGGTCCTTGGTCCAGTTATAGGTGACCTTGCCGATCACCGTGCCGGAGGTGGCCGGCCCGCCGGCCAAGCCGATGATCACCATAGCGGCAGCAATCCCACCGCCCAGCATCAGGCGGGATATTGTGGTTTGAGAATGAGAAGTCATGGCCAGGTTTCCTTTCAGGCAATAAAGGCCCGTAAAAAGGGTTGTTAACAACCCTGCTCCCCGGCAGACTCAACGGCACATTCCCCAGCAAATGTTGATTTGATAATCGCCTGCGATCATGGCCTTGGCCGAAGATTTACGCGGCATGGGCTACAATCTCGCAACCGCCCACCCCATCTTCAGCCCGTAAGCCGGACCGGGTGCTGCCTCCTGACCCGGTTTGACCGCATCTCACAGGAACAGGACTAATATGTAATTATATCAATATGATAGATTATTGTGAATGTGACATATCGGAACAGGAGTACGAGATTCGA
>PKTQ01000259.1 GCA_002869085.1 Hyphomicrobiales bacterium
CCATGGGAGCCGCCATTATGCCCGCCGCCATTGTCGCTGCAACTGCCGCAGGCCAGGGCGGCACTCGGAAACCACAGGATAATGGCCGTTGCCGACAGGGCCACCAGGGCCAGGGACTTGATTCCGGTTTTGTGATTCTTCTGGACAGAGCCGTGCTCGAATCCACGGTTGATACTCAAACTGAACATGGCGCTTTCCTTTCAGGCCAACGAAACGAATTAGAATCCGAGCGGGATTCCTGTACCGTTTGCCTGCGCGCCGCCGCATTCATCCGCGCAGATCGATTGCAATGTAAGGTATTAAAATGCCGGGAAAAACCAAAAGGTTACTTTTTGGTTAATTTGAAGATTCAAAATTGATACAGATTTAAATTGCACCCCCGTCGCCTGTCCAGGCCATGGCTATCCCAGAAAGTGCAAAAACGGCAGTGTGCAAGAGCCGTTTGAGTGATATACTCGATTCGTAAGAATGTGGCCGGCACTCAACGATCACGGGGCAAACAAGAATAATCGAGGGCTTGAACTTGTCGTCGTTCAACAGGGGCATTTCAGAGATCGAGCGGCAACCGGAGGTAGATGAAACCACGGTTGAGGTTTTCAAGATCAGCGGCTCGGTCAAATGGTTTGACAGCACCAAAGGTTTTGGATTCGTGGTTCCCGACGGGGGCCAGGCGGATGCGCTTTTGCATATCTCCTGCATGAAACGGGATGGTTTCGAGCGCACCTATGAAGGGGCGCGCATCGTGTGCGAAGTGGTCAGGCGGGCGCGCGGGCTGCAGGTATTGCGGGTGCTGGACATGGATCTGAGCACTTCGGTGCGCCCGGCAGAGCGGGATTCGGCGGTGCATAATCCGGTCGAGCCGACCAGTTCCAAGGTCGAGGCGCGGGTAAAATGGTTCAATCGCACCAAGGGTTATGGCTTTTTGTCCTGCGGCGAGGGCACACCGGACATCTTCGTGCATATCGAAACCCTGCGCCAGTTTGGCATCGGCGTGCTGGCCACCGATCAGCGGGTGCTGGTGCGCTACGGCGAAGGCGCAAAAGGCTTGCAGGCCACCGAAATCCAACTTATTGATCAACCGGATCCGTTCCTCAACAATTAGGGCCGGGGGCCCGATGTGACGGAACCCGGCCGAGCCGGTGACGATGTGTAGTTGACCGGCACGCCGGAGTGTTTGGCCATGTCGAGTTCGCTTTTTCGCAGCCCCCCATCGGGCCGGGCCGCCGCGAAACCGTTTTCCCTGATAAAATTGCCGCTCATGCTTTCCGCCCTGCTGGCGCTGCTGCTGGGACCGGCCTGCTATGAGGCGCCGGCTCTCGCCAAATCCGCGCTCAGCGAGCTGATCATTCACGGCGGCAAGGGGCCGGTTAAGCTGCAAGTTGAAATCGCCGATACGCCGGAAAAACGTGCCCGAGGACTGATGTACCGCAAGTCGATGCCGGCGGATCAGGGCATGCTGTTCGATTTCGAGCGCGAGCAGGAAATCCTGATGTGGATGAAGAACACCCTGATATCGCTCGACATGGTGTTCATCAACCGTGCGGGCCATGTGGTCAGCATCGTGCGGGACACCAAACCCTTGTCGCTGGATATCATTTCCTCGGGCCGGCGCGCCTGGTCGGTGCTGGAGCTGAATGCGGGCAGCGCCGAACGGTTGTCGATTCGCCCCGGCAACCGGGTCGAGCACCGGCTGATCGAGGAGCGGAAGAAGCGCATGGGCAAGCGCCGGGGTGACAAATAGCCCTCGGCAAAATGAAGACAATCAGCCGCTGGTGAGAAGGCCGATGGCGGCATCGCGCTCGAACAGATAGAGCAGGGTGCGCAGGGCGGCCCCGCGCGGACCTTTGAGGGCCGGGTCGGCGGCCAGGATCAGCCGGGCGTCGTCGCGGGCCGCCGCCAGAATTTCGCCATGCAGAGCGAGATCGGACAAGCGGAATTCAGGCAGGCCGCTTTGCTTGGCGCCGAGCAGATCGCCGGCGCCGCGCAGACGCAGATCCTCCTCGGCAATCAGAAAGCCGTCCTCACTGCTGCGCAAAATCTTCAACCGGGCCTCGGCGGTTTCCGAGAGCGGTCCCTGATAGAGCAGCAGGCAGGAGGATTTGACCGCGCCGCGCCCGACCCGGCCGCGCAGCTGGTGCAATTGCGCCAGGCCGAAGCGCTCGGCATGCTCGATCACCATGATACCGGCTTCCGGCACATCGACCCCGACCTCGATCACCGTGGTGGCGACCAATACATCGATCTCGCCGGCGCGGAATTGCTCCATCACCGGGTCGCGCTCCTCGCGTTTCATGCGCCCATGTACCAGCCCGGCCCGGCCAGGGAAAATCTTCGAGAGTTCGCGGAAGCGGTTTTCGGCATCCGAGACATCCAGTAGATCCGAATCCTCAATGAGCGGGCAGACCCAATAGGCGCGCCCGCCATCCGCCACCGCCCGCCTGACCCCGGCGATCACGTCCTCCAGCCGGGCCATGGGCAATATGCGGGTGTCGATGGGCCGGCGGCCCTCGGGGCGCTCATCGAGGCGCGAGACATCCATGTCGCCATAAGACGCCAGGGTCAGGGTGCGGGGGATCGGGGTGGCGGTCATCACCAGCACATCAAGGCCGCGCCGGCCGCCCTTTGCCTGCAAGGTCAGGCGCTGGCGCACCCCGAAGCGGTGTTGCTCGTCAATAATCACCAGACCCAGCTTGTGAAATTCCACATCCGGCTGCAACAGGGCATGGGTGCCGATCAGAATATCGATGTCTCCTGCCTGCAGATCCTGCAGCAATTGCCGGCGCCGGGCGCCTTTTTCGCGGGCGGTCAGCAGGGCGAGCCTGATACCGGCCGCATCGCACAGGGGCTGCAGCGCGGCCAGATGCTGGCGGGCCAGCAGATCGGTTGGCGCCATCATCGCTCCCTGGAACCCAGCTTCCACCGCCATGGCTAAGCTGAGCAGCGCGACGATGGTCTTACCGGCGCCGACATCGCCCTGCAGCAGGCGCAGCATACGATTATTGGAGGCCAGGTCGGCGGCGATCTCATCCAGCACCCGGGTCTGAGCACCGGTCAGCTTGTAGGGCAGGGCCTCCATGATCATTTTGCGCCGGGAGCCGTCGGCGATCATCGCCTGGCCGGATTTGCCATGCATATGCGCCCGCACCAGCGTCAGAGCCAACTGGCTGGCCAGAAATTCGTCATAGGCGAGGCGCAGCCGGGCCGGGGCTTCAGGGTCGATCACCGCATGTTCAGGATGGTGCAGCGCCAGCACCGCTTCGCGGAAGGGCGGCCAGTTTTGCTTAGCGATCCAGCTCGGGTCCTGCCATTCCGGCAGTTCCGGGCATTTGGTGAGCGCCGCGGCGATCAGCTTGCCCAGCACTTTGTTGCTGACCCCTTCGGTGAGCGGATAAACCGGCTCGATCGGCGGCAGGGCGGCGAAGGCTTCGTCGTCCAGCATGTAATCGGGGTGGGCCATCTGCACCTTGCCGTTGAAATGCTCGACCCGGCCGCTGACATAGCGTTTTGCGCCTTCGGGCAGTTGCTCGCGCAGCCAGGGCCCTCTGGCGTGAAAGAACACCAGTTCCAGTTCGCCGCTATCGTCAAAACAATGCACCCGGTAGGGCAGGCGGCGGTTATGGGGCGGGGGCGGCATATGCTTGTCGACAGTGACCAATATGGTGGCGATCATGCCCGCCTCGGCATGCGCGATATCGGGGCGAAAACGCCGGTCGATGAAGGCGGAGGGGAAATGCAGGATCAGATCGGTGATATTGGCTTCGTCGCGGGCGGCGGAGCGGGGCACCAGCAGACGGGGCAGGCGGGCGGCCAGCTTGGGGCCGGCGCCGGGCAGGCTGGAGACCGAGGCGAAGAGGGGGGTGAGAATATCTGGCCGCATTTGGGTCTTGACCCTAATTCGATCTGGCGAAGCGAAGCGCCTCGGAGTATATCGGTAAGCTCATCACAAGATAGCTATAGCACAGAGCCGAGGCTGCTCCACATGACAGGTTACGAGAATATGGACCCGCGCCGCAAAAAACTGCGCCTGAGATCCTGGCGCCGCGGCATGAAAGAGATGGACCTGATCATGGGCACATTTGCCGATGACAATATCGGCCAATTGACCGAGGCGGAACTCGATGAGTTCGAGGCGCTGGGCAATGAGCCGGACCAGAAGGTCTATTCCTGGATCACCGGCGCGGAAGATGTGCCGGAGAAATACGATACCGATCTGTTTGCCCGCATCCGCGCCACAAGGCCGCGGCGGAAATAGCGGCGGCATGAACCAGTTTGACCCAATCCTGTCCGCGTCCGGCCCGGTCAGCCTGACCGGGGCGCCCGAAGGCTATGATGCGCTGATCATCGGCGATCTGGCCCGCGCCGCCGGGGC
>PKTQ01000091.1 GCA_002869085.1 Hyphomicrobiales bacterium
AGTTCAAGGACGAGGTGCGGATCGAAAACCGCAAATTCATGGTGACCATGAGCATCGGCGTCAGCCGTTTTCCCGAAGATGGCCGCGACCTCAGCTCCCTGCTGAAAAACGCCGATGTGGCGCTATATGAGGCCAAGGAGGACGGGCGCAACACATTCCATCGCTTCTCCATATCCCTGCGCGCCAAAATCGAGAAACAGGTCAATCTGGAGAACGATCTGCGCACCGCCCTGGAGCAGGAGCAGTTCGAGGTGTTCTATCAGCCGCGCGTCGATACGTTCTCCAACCGCATCGTCGGCGGCGAGGCGTTGCTGCGATGGGTCCATCCCACCCGCGGGATCCTGACCCCCGGCGCCTTCATCTCCACTTGCGAGCAGACCGGGCTCATCAACGAGATCGGCGAGTGGGTGCTGGGCCGCGCCGCCGCCGAGCAGCAGGCGCTGGAGCGCGCCGGCTATCCGGTCACATTGTCGGTCAATCTGTCGCCCAGCCAGTTCAAATCAAAGATGCTGGTGCCCAATGTGCTCTCGCTGAGCGAGCGCACCGGCTGCGATCCGAGCAAGATCGAACTGGAAATCACCGAGTCGATGCTGATGAGCAGTGAAGAGGAAATCACCAAGCACCTACTCACCTTCAAGGAACACGGCTTCGGCATCGCCATCGATGATTTCGGCACCGGCTATTCCAACCTCGCCTATATCCAGCGCTATCCGATCACCAGCCTGAAGATCGACCGCTGCTTCATCAGCGATCTGGAAAATAATGGCGCGGTGATCCGCCTGGTGCTGTCTCTGTGCCGGCTGCTCAATATCAAGGCGGTGGCCGAGGGCGTCGAAACCGAAGAACAATTGCAATGGCTGCGCAGTCATGAATGCCGCGAATATCAGGGCTTTTTGTTCTCTCCGGCGGTGAGGGCCAAAGAGTTCCACCGTCTGCTGGCCCTGCAGGCCTCCCATGACAACGCCCCGCCGGCGCTGAAGGGCGCCGCCGGCTGAGGCGCGGGCCTGAGCACACACCAATAATCGTCAGGAATAAGCTGCGGAGGGTGCGCAAATCACGCGCGCGGTTGGGTGCGAATGCCTCTCAGGCCACATGCGAGGAGCTGTGCTCGTCGCCAAGCAGCGCCTCAAACTCCGACAGGCTGGCGCCGCGGCTGAGGCCGAGCTCGACCGAGGCGGCCAGCAACGCCACCAGCGCCGGGTCCGGGCTGGTTTGCCCGCCAGAGGCGATCCGTTCGGCCTTTGCCGCCCAGTCGGCCAGCGCCGGGGTGGCGGCGCGCCGCTCCGGACGGCCGGACAGCCAGCCTTCGACCATCCGCCGCACCGCCTCGGATCTGTCCTGATCGAAACCATCGGCTGCCGCCTCGGCCAGTCCGCCTGCCGGCAGCGCCCGGGCCGAGGTCAGCGGCTGCGACAATTTCGATCCGTCCCGGTAGACCGCCACCGCCTTCAGTCCCAGTTCGGCGCCGGCGGCATAGGTCTCGCGGCAGGCTTCCATGCTGGCATGGCCCGGCAGATTGACGGTTTTGGAAATGGCGCCGCTGATAAAGGGCTGGGCCGCCGCCATCATGTTAAGATGGCTCATCACCGACAGGCTGCGCCCGCCCGCCGCGCCGCAGGGCACCGAACAGTCGAACACCGGCAGATGCCGCGGCTCGAGCCCCGGCGCCCCCACGAGCGAACCATGGCCGAAGCAATGGGCATTGGCTTTGGCGATCTGTGCGGTCGAAAACCCGAGATGGCTCATGAGGTCGAATTCAGGGCTCTCCAGTTCGGCCTCCGCCAATCCCAAAGCGCGGGCGCAGAAACTGAGCCCGAGCCGCTCTGGCCTCAGGGCCTGCTCCAGCGAGGACGCCGACGCCAGGGCGCGCTCCGCCGCGGCAATGAGCTGGCTGGTGAAACCGCGCTCCTTCAGCCGGCGGTGATTGATTTCGGGCGCCGCCTCGAGGCTTCTTGTCCCGATGACATGCCGGTTGATCGCCGCGATATCCGCCTCGCCATAGCCGAGCGCACGGAGCGCCTCGGGGACGCATCGATTGGTGATCAACGCATCGCCGCCGCCGGCGAAGCTTTTGTGTTTCACCAGGGCGTAATCAGGCTCGATCCCCATCGTGTCGCAATCCAGAATGAGGCTGGTGGTCCCGGTCGGGGCGATCATGCTGGCCTGGGCGTTGCGGAACCCGTGCCGCATCCCCAGAACATAAGCCCGGTCCCAGGCCGCCCTGGCCGCTTTGGCCAGCCCCTTCTGCGCCTTGTCCGTGGGGTTCAAGGCCATGGGGCTGCGTGACAGATTCTCATAGCCGTCCCGCGCTCCGTGGGCGGCGCGGCGGTGATTGCGGATGATGCGCATCATCGCCTGGCGATTGTCGGCAAAACCGCGAAACGGCCCCACATCGGCGGCGATCTCGGCCGATGTGGCATAGGCGAGGCCTGTGAGCAGGGCGCTGATCGCCGCGCAGGCTTCGCGGCCCTGATCGGAATCATAAGCCACTCCCGCCGCCATCAGATAACCGCCCAGATTGGTGAAGCCGAGGCCAAGCGGGCGGAAGGCGTCGGTCCTTTCCGCAATCCGCCGCGAGGGATACAGCGCCGCCGAGACCGAGATTTCCATCATCAGCGTGGTCATCCGCACCGCATGGCGGAAGGCCGGCAGGTCGATCTCCAGGCCCCGCCGGGTGACGGCGCGCAGATTGATGCAGGACAATGTGCTCGCCGTGTCGTCCAGAAACAGGAATTCCGAGCAGGAATTGGATCCATTGATGCGCCCGCTGGACGGGCAGGTGTGCCATTCATTGATCGTGGTGTCGAACTGCACGCCGGGATCGGCGGACGACCACGCGGCGGCGGCGATCCGGTCCCACAAATCCCGTGCCTTGACCGTGCGGGCGATCTCGCCGGTGATCCGGTTGACCAGATGCCAGTCGGCATCGCGCTCGGCGGCCCGCAGAAAGCTGTCGGGGATGCGGATCGAATTATTGGACCGCTGGCCCGACACCGAGTGATAGGCGGTCGAGTCCCAATCCGCATTGTAATTCTCAAAAGCGGTCCAGTCGCCGCCCTGGCGCGCCAGTTCGATCACATTGAGGATCGCATTGTCGGGAATGCCATGGGCGCGCGCCGCTTCCACCGCGCGGCCGAGGCGGGCATTGCCGCGAATATCCTCAGCCGGGGTCCGCCGTGGTTTGGCTTCGGCCCAAGCGTCGAAAATCGCCTTCAGATAGCGATTGCACACCCGCGCCCCGGCGGCCAGCGCCGCCACTTTGCGTTCCTCCTCGACCTTCCAGTCGATATAGTCGAAAATCTCCGGGTGATCCGCATCGACAATCACCATCTTCGAAGGCTGGCGGGTCGATCCGCTCGAGGTCACCAGCGCGGCGGCCCGGTCGGAGGCTTTCAGGGCGCTAAGCAGGCCGGACGAGGTGCCGCCGCTCGACAAGGGCTCGTTGATGCCGCGCAGGCAGGAGAAATTGGCGCCGGTGCCGGCCCCGAATTTGGCGATTTTGGCCTCATCGGCGATCAGGCTGACAATGCCGCCTTCGCGCACCAGATCGTCCTGGATCGACTGGATGAAGCATGAATGGATAAAGGCCCGCTCATAAGCGAGCGGTGCATCCCGGGCGGTGCCGCGCTCAGAATCGATCACCGCATAGCCGGTGCCGGACTGGTCGATGCCATAAGCCCAATGGAGGCCCGCATTGAACCATTGCGGGCTGTTCGGCGCGAAGATCTGCAGCGCCAGCATCTGCCGGATTTCATCATGAAAGGCGCGGGCGTCGTCCTCGCCGTCGAAATAGCCGCCCTTCCAGCCCCAATAGGTCCAGAAGCCGGCCAGCCGGTCGAACACCTGGCGCGCGTCCCGTTCCGGGCCGAAGCGTGCGCCCGCCGGCATGTCGGCCAGGGCATCAAAATCGGGCTCCGAGCGCTGCAGCCAGTCCGGCACACCCGGTTCCGGAACCCGTTTTAGCGCCGCCGCCACGCCGGATTTACGGAAATATTTGCGCTCCAATATGCCCGCCGCAATGCCGCTCCAGTGTTCGGGCACCACGATTTCGGCCGGCAAAGGGGCAGCCATCCCGTCCCGGTGTCGCCGGTCGACCGCCACCTTGGAAAATCTGATGCCCGGATAGGGCTCAGACGAGTTTGCCGTGTAAAATCTCGAGATCCTCATCCGCAAATCCGCCGTCGATAGGTGATTGGCGGAATGGGATATCCCTCTTGATCTCTCCGGTATCCGCCATCTTACCGTTAGTTAAACGTTAACATTAACGGATTGAAAAACGCCAGAGTTGAGTAATCACATGATAAATTATGGTTAACGGAAAACGATAT
>PKTQ01000315.1 GCA_002869085.1 Hyphomicrobiales bacterium
GGCATGCTGGTGGACAATGCCATCGTCATCACCGAGGGCATATTGATCGGCTTGCGCCAGGGCCTGACCCGGCTCGAAGCCGCCAACCGTATCGTATCCCACACCCGCTGGCCTCTGCTCGGCGCCACCGTGATCTCGGTGACCGCCTTTGCCCCCATCGGCCTGTCGCCCGATGCCTCGGGCGAGTTCACCGGCGCCCTGTTCTGGGTGCTGCTGGTCTCGCTGCTGATCAGTTGGGTCATGGCCATCACCCTGACCCCGTTTTTCGCCTTTCTGATGTTCAAGGACGGCAAGGCGGCGGAGCCGGGCGGCGCGCCGATCGATCCCTATCACGGGGCTTTATACGAGCTTTACCGGTCGGGCCTGCTTCTGTCCCTGCGCTTTCGCTGGATCACCCTGGCGCTGATCGGCCTTGCCATGGCGACGGCGGTGTTCGGGTTCAGATATGTCAATCAGGCCTTTTTCCCCGAATCCTCCCTGCCGGTGTTTGTGGTGGAATATTGGCTGCCCGAGGGCTCGGACATTCGCGCCACCCGCGACGATCTCGCCGCGCTCGAAACCGAAATCCGCAAGCTGCCGGCGGTGAAGCAGGTCACCACCACCATCGGCCGGGGCGCCATGCGCTTCATGCTGACCTATACCACCGAGCGCTCCTATGCCAGCTACGGGCAATTGATCATCGAGGCCCGCAATTTCGATGAGGTCGCCGGCGCCCGCGCGGATGTGGACCGCATCATTCGCGAACGCGCCCCCCAGGCCTTCTCCAAATCCGCCCGCATCAATATCGGCCCGGCCAGCAAGTCGAAGATCGAGGCGCGCATCAGCGGTCCGGACCGCAAGGAGCTGCGCCGCCTGGCGGGGAAAATAGAGAAAATACTCCGCGCCGACCCGGACGCCGTCAATATCCGCCATGACTGGCGCGACCGCAGCAAAGTGCTGCGCCCGCGTTTCGCCGAGGCCGAGGCCAGGCGATTGGGGATCTCCAAGACCGATCTCGACCAGGCCATCGCCCTGAGCACCTCCGGGGTTCGGGTCGGGCTTTATCGCGACGGCACGTCTCTGCTGCCCATCATCCTGCGCCTGCCGGCCAGGGAGCGCTCCAATGTGGCCCAGCTCGGCGAGGTGCGGGTCTATTCGGCGTCCACCGGCGCCTATGTCGGCATCGACCAGGTCACCACCGGCATTGACCTGGCTTTCGAGGACCCGCTGATCATGCGCCGCGACCGCAAGCGCACCATCCAGGTCTGGGCCGACCCCGACCCGAACGGCCCCACCAATTCCTTCGCCCTGTTCAACCGTCTGCGGCCCCAGGCCGAGGCGGTGAAGCTGCCGGTCGGCTATAACCTCACCTGGGGCGGCGAATATGAATCCCAGCAACGGGCCAACAAGGCGGTGTTCGAGTTCGTACCGCTCGGCATCGTCGTGATGGTGATGATCAATATTTTCCTGTTCAATTCCCTGCGCAAGACCCTGGTGATCTGGCTGACCGTGCCGCTGGCGCTGATCGGCGTCACCACCGGCCTGCTGGTTATGAACCAGCCTTTCAGCTTCACCGCCCTGCTCGGTTTTCTCAGCCTGTCCGGCATGGTGATCAAGAACGGCATCGTGCTGGTCGAGGAGATCACCCGCCTCAATGACGAGGAGGGCAAGACCATGCATGACGCCATCACCCGCGCGGCGGTGTCGCGGCTGCGGCCGGTCTCCATGGCCGCCATCACCACCATTCTGGGGCTGATCCCGCTTTTGTCGGATGTGTTTTTCGCGCCGCTCTCGGTCACCATCATGTTCGGGCTCGGCTTTGCCACCATCCTCACCCTGATCGTGGTGCCGGTGCTGTTCTCCCTGTTCTACCGGGTGCATTTTCATCGCGGTGAAGCCATCGGCTGAGCAAAAATCACCCGCCTTCACAAGCGAAGCGATTTACTTCCCGGCCGGGAGGCCGCTACAACAGATCTATGATCTGTTTGCGCGTAATGATGGCCATTATCCTGCTGCTGGGGCTGTGCGGCGCGCCCGGCCAGCCGCGCGCCGCCGAGCGCCGGCAATTGGTGGTGGTGACCTCTTTTCCCGATTCGGTGTATTTGCCGTTCAAGCGGGCCTTCGAGGCCGCCTATGCGGATGTGGAACTGCGCATGATCAACCGCAAGACTTCGGCCGCCATCTCCTATATCCAGGACCGGGCCAGCCCCCGGGCCGACCTTTTTTGGGCCTCGGCGCCCGATGCCTTCGAGGTGCTGAAAACCTCCGGAGAGCTGATGAAGCTCGGCCCTGGCCTGCGGCCCGATCCGGCGGCGATTCACGGCTATCCGCTGCATGATCCGGGCGGCTATTACGCCGGTTTCGCCATTTCCGGCTACGGGCTGATGTGGAACCGCGCCTATCTGGCGGCTCGCGGCTTGCCACCGCCAAAAAACTGGGACGATCTGCGCCGCGGCCTTTATCGCAACCATATCGGCATCACCGCCCCCTCGCGCTCCGGCACCACCCATCTCATTGTGGAGATGCTGCTCCAGAGCAAGGGGTGGGACGAGGGCTGGCGCGCCCTCTTGGAGATCGGCGGCAATCTCGCCACTGTCACCGCCCGCTCTTATGGGGTGCCCGACGGGGTCGAGCGCGGCCGTTTCGGCATCGGCCTCGTCATCGATTTTTTCGGCCTCAGATCAAAGGCCGTCGGGCATCCGGTCGAGTTCCGCTATCCGGATGGGGTCATGTTCCTGCCGGCCAATATCGCTCTGGTGAAGGGCGGGCGCCATGCCGCCGAGGCCCGCCTGTTCATCGCCTATCTGTTGTCGGATGCCGGCCAGAAGCTGCTGTTCCGCACCGATATCTCGCGGCTGCCGGTGAAGCGCGCCGCCTATCGCCGGGCGCCCAAGGGCTATCCCAATCCCTTCACCCTGCCACGCGAGGCATCCGCGCCCATGTTCGACATCGAGCTGTCGCGCCAGCGCTATCACCTGGTCAATACCCTGTTCGACCAGCTCATCACCTTCCGCCTGCATGAGCTGAAGGAGGCCTGGGCTTTGGTGCACAGGGCCGAGGCGCGGCTGGGGTCGGAGGACGCGCCGCCGCAACTCAAGGCCGATCTGAAAAGGGCGCGCGGTCTGCTCGAGACCATGCCGGTCACCGGGCCGCGCTCGAAGAATCCGGCCTTCGCCGATCTTTTTACCCGGCACAAGCCGGGCTTTACCGTCTCCGAAGCCCAAAGCCGCCTCGAAGCCGCCTGGAAAAGCGCCGCCATCCGCCGCTATGACGAGGCCGCCCAGATCGCCGAAAGCGTGCTCGAGCGCCTGGACCGGGCGCAAGAGCCCCCCCAGCCATGAGCCGGGGCATGTTCGGCATACGCGCCCGCATGTTCGGGGCTTTCGGCCTGATCGCCCTGATGACGGTGATCTCCAGCGCCGTGAGCTGGTTTGCCTATGACCGGCTCAGCGGCTCCCTCAACCAGCTTGCCGGCAGCGCCATTCCGGCCATCACCCATGCCTCGGAGCTGACCGCCAAGGGCAGCGAAATCGTCACCATCGCCCCGACCCTGCTCAGCGCCGGCAGCAACCGCGCCCGCAAGCGCATCTGGGACAGCCTTGCCGCCAATTTCGCCCAGACCAGCGTGCTGATCGACGATCTGGATAATTTCAACATCGATGCCGCCCAGCGCCGGGCCCTGAAAAGCCGGTTCGATATCGTCGAATCGCGCCTGCGCACCCTCGATATGAATGTGCAGAAGAAATTCTGGTTCGCGGGCCGCATCCGCGAACGGGTCGAGCAGCTCAAATGGGCCCATGCGGATTTTCTCGATGAGATCGAGCCGCTGATCGCCGATGCCCGCTTCAACATCGTCCAGGCCCTGCGCCGCGCGCCGCCCGCGCCGAGCGCCGCCTCACCGGACGCCTCCGGTCCGGACGCCTCCGTGCCGGGCAGCGGGGGGCTGAAGGCCAGCCTCAATCAGCAGGAAGTCCTGTTGCAGGTCAAATCCGAGGTCAATCTGCTGGTCGGGCTGATTTTCCGCGCCGCCAATGCCGAGGATATGGCCCAGCTCGGCGCCATTCGGCTGTTTGCCGGCGAGCGGGCCAGCGAAACCTCCACCGCCCTCGGCCACCTGGCCGCGCGCCCGGGCAATGTCGCTCTGCGCCAGTCCGCCAAGGCCATCCTGGCCCTGGCCGAAGGCGAGACCAGCCTGTTCGCCCTACGCCGCTATGCGCTGCAACTGCGCCGCGGCAATGCGGCCATGCTGGCCGACACCGCCAAGCTGGTGCAGAATTTTCGCGCCGACGCCAACAAGATGGCCCTCGCCA
>PKTQ01000195.1 GCA_002869085.1 Hyphomicrobiales bacterium
AAATAGCCTGTCTTGCGGGCCAGTTCGGCCAGCACCAGCAGGCGCTGCGCCTCGGTGGCGTCGCCTTTCAGAAACACCGATTTGAACGCCATCACCACCTTGCCGGCCGCCTCGGCGTCGGTTTCGGCGCGGACGCCGGCAAAGTCGCGGATTGCATCCAGGCTGATCATGACGCGGCTCCGGCCGGCTCATCGCCGGCGGCTTCGGCATTCGCCAATGCGGCCATCCCTTCGGCCAGGGCGGCTTCGTCCATGGGCGGATCCGGCACATCGCCCGGCTCGGGGATCACACCCGCCGCGCCGTCCTGCCCGGCGGCGGAGGCCGCGGCGGCGAGCATCTGCGACAGACCGCCCTCGCCCAGCGCGCTGAGCGCCTCGGCGGCGCGGCGTTCCTCGCGCATTTGCGCCAGCTCATCCTCGCGGTAATAGAGCTTCGAGGGCGCGCCCTTGATCTCACGGGCCAGGTCCATATAGGCGTCCACATCGATGCGCTCCAGCGCTTCGGGGCGCCCGGCCCTGGCCCATTCCACCGCCTCTTCCTTCAGCTCGCGGGCGGCGAGCATTTCCCCGGCCCGGCGCTCACGGTCGAGCGGCGAGGTGAAGCGGATGGCGAAATTACGCCCCGAGAGGCTTTCGGGCGGGGCCAGTTCCTCGCCGGGAACAAACAGCCCCTTGCGCTCCAGAATGTCGAATTCCACATCCAATAAATGCGCGAGCCCCTCCTGGATGCGCGCGCCGATCGGCCCGACCAGTTCGGCCTTTTCCTTGGCGCGCAGCAGCACGGCGGCGGCGGTTTCCACCGGGCGCTCCAGCAGCACCTGAAACAGGTTCATATAGGTCAGCTCTTTCAGATCGCGGCGCTTGGCTTCCAGCACCCCCTGGGCGAAGGACGGATTTTCCAGGGTGCGCAGGGCCTGAATTTTCTGACGCCCGTTTTCGTCGATGGCGCCGACGGTGATCTTGCCGGGGTTGAGATTGGGCCGCCCCATGCTCTTGTCATGGGCGGTGCCCAGCGGCGGGCGCACCCACAAGAGCCCTGCCTCGTCGGCGTTCTTGGCCATCAGATTGAGCGATTTGATCTCGGCCAGGGCGAGATGAAACGGGCTCTCGCCATAGGGCAATGTGCCCGACTGCGACCAGTGATAGGTCACATAGCGGAAGCGACGATAGCCGCTCTCGCTGATCTTGTGCATGGCGGCCTTTTCGAAATAGACCGAGGCGAAGGGCGCATCGCTGCCCAGGCCGCTGATACGGCCGAAATCGCCGCGCGGATAGACCGCATGCACCATCTCGAAGCGGGTTTCGGCGCGCTTGGGATCGTTCGCGGCCTCCAGAACCTGGGCCGAGGGCCGCCCGCCGCGCGCCTTTGCCATGGCGGCGATATTGCGGGCGCTTTCGTAATAGCGGCGGAACAAAGTGTCAGTGCGGCCCCAGCGGTCGGCGGCCATGAAGCACTGGCCGAGCGGCACATGCACATAGCGCAGCGGCAGGCTGCCCTCGCCGAGGCCGGGCCGTCCGAAACCCTCATCCACATAATAGACACCGGTGCCGAGGGTGACGGCCGAGCGCAGCGCCTTTTGGTGCGCCCGGGTAAAGCCGGACACGGGATCGGACCGCATCTGAAACAGGCGATCGGTGAGCGTCTCGAAATATTCATCCGCTTCGCCATTATCCAGCTCGCTTTCGCCGCCGGACAGGGTCAGGCCGTGCCATTTCTCGGATCGGGGGGTGACCAGGCTTTCCATGGCATTGGTGAGACGGTCGGCGGCGACGATCGCGGTGACGTCATAAAGCGCGCGGCCTCTTTCGGCGGATTTCGGCGCGGCGCTTTCCCAGGCATTGATGCCCGGCGCGGCGCCGGTTTCGATGTCGGGGCCGGTGGGCATGACGAAGCGGGTGATATCGCGCCAGGCGGATTCCACCGGCTGGCGGGCGGCGGCCAGTTGGTCGGCGCGGGCGGCCAGCCCGGCAAGATCGGTCATCACGACACCCCCAATGTGACACGGCGGCGACTGTTGCGGCCATAGTCGGAGGCGCCCAGCGGCGAGGTGAGAATGTTATCGTCACGCCCGGAGGCATCGGCAAGACGCA
The DNA here is from genome assembly GCA_002869085.1 of Hyphomicrobiales bacterium. GTDB lineage: Bacteria > Pseudomonadota > Alphaproteobacteria > Rhizobiales > BM303 > BM303. The sequence goes on from PKTQ01000195.1 coordinate 2,091, forward strand.
GGCGGCGTCTTTCCTCGGCCTTGACGGCGCTTTCGGACGGGGTCGGCACGCGGGGCTTGGGGGGGAGTTTCGCTTTGGGCGCTTTCAGAAAACACATGACATCTATCCTCATATTTTGATTCAACAATTTGCCGTACCGCCTCGGAATTTGGGCGGTTTGACGGCATGGATATCGGCAGGGAAAGCCGGAGAACCGGCCTGGCGACGGGCCGGAATCCGGGTGGGTGCCGGCGCGGCTATAACAGCCACTCGAACAGGGTGAAGCTCTCGCCATTGCGACCGTGATTTTTCAGCTCGGCCACCGGCACGGCGCCGAGTTTGCACATCCATCCGGCGGCGCGGTGATGGGTGCTGAGGGCGCGGGCCTCGATGCGGCGCACGCCGCGGGCGGCGGCCTCGTCCTTCAGGCCGAGAATATGCCGGCCGATGCGCGGGGCGCAGCGGTTGAAATCGCGGTTGCCCCAGGCCCAAGCCAGCAAGGTAACCGCGTTGAGCCACTGGAAGCCGAACGCCGCCGCCGGGCGCTTGCGGTACCAGGCGGCAAAGCGCCATTCGGGAACAGAGCCCTCATAGGATAATTGTCCTACAGCACGGGCATCCACATCATCCGGCAATTGGCAGAAAATCTCCTCGCGGTCCGAGGCGCGCAAATTGGCGGCGATATAGCAATAATCGCGCACCGTGGCGGGGCGTATGGTGATCATGGGCGTGCCCCTCCCCGGAGTGTTCGATTGTTGCCCCGCACCAGCCATGGCTGACGGCGGCGGCTCATCTTCAAGCGTGGATCACAGATAATCATGCGGGTCGGTATAGGGCTCGGCCTCAAGCTCAGGCCCGCTGCCGTGGCCGAGGGCGCGGGTATCGGCCTCAAAACGGGCGGCCCAGGCCATGATCACCGCATCGGCCTCGTCGGTGGAACGGCCGAGACGGGCGCGGATATCATCCTTGCTCTCGATCAGGATTTTGCGTCCCAAAAGTTTCCAGCGCGGGGCGGCCAGTTCGGCGGCCAGACGGGCGCCGGGCGGCAGGGCGACGCCGTCGCCCGATTTGGGGTCTAGCGCCTCGCGGAACCGCCACCACCATTCGGCGCGGCGATTGGCAAAGCCGATGCGGCTGTCGCGGGTAACCGCATTCGAGCCCTGGCTGGCGACCATGCCGGTGACCGGGATATGGTTGTTCTCAAGATGCAGCCGGGCGCCGCCGCCCCAGCCGCCGGTCATATCGACGGCGACGGCGCAGCTATCGCGCATCATCTGCACCACCATCCCGCCCACCGCCGGGCCATCGCGGGTATCCACACCCTTGGCGCGGGTGATCGTTCCAAACACATTGCCTTCCATCAGCGGCGCCAGGGTGGTGCTGTCGGCGCCGCCCTGGGCCACGTCGACGCCGAGGCTGAGCATGCGCCGGCGGCGCCAATGGCTCTCGCCATGCCTGTGGCGGGCGCCGAGCCAGCGCGCCTGGGCGGCGACAATCCAGTCGGCGGGGATGACCTGGCGGGCATGGTCGCTGCGCCCGGCCAGAAAATCGCCGGTGAGCAGCGCGGTGCGCAGGGGCTCGGGCATGCTGTCAAGCTGGGCGCGGTAATCCTCGCCGAGAAACGGATTGTTGCCGAGCCCCGCCGGGATGAAACTGCGCGAGCGCGGGGTGCGCAGGCGGCCATTGATCATTTGCGGCTCGGGCCCGTCGCACCAGATGGTGCGGATGTCCTCGCCCTCGCTTTCGAACACCGCCCATAAAAGCTCGCCCGGTTTGACCGTGCCATAAAGGCGATGCATGGGATCGACCCAGGGGCCGAACCATTCCAGCAGATAATCGCCCTCGCCGCCCATGGGCGGATTGGAGGCGAGCACGGTGCGGCAATGCTGGCCGGGAATGGCCGAGCGCAGCCAGCTCATGACATAGAGAATTTTGTGCGGCGCGATCTGCGAGGCCTCGTCGAAGCATTTCAAATCATGGTCGCGCCCCTGCCAGCTCTTATGGGCGCCGGACTTTTCCAGATGACCGAATTCGATTTTGGCGCCATCGGCGCCCGTCCATTGATTGGCCGAGCGCGAAACTGGCTTGCGGCCGGCCTGCAGCAGCACTTGGTCCATGCGGTCGATCAGGCCCTTCAACTCGCCGACCTGCTGGCGGAAAATGCCGACCCGTTTATGGGCGTTCAGCGCCAGGCCGACAATCAGGTCGGTCTTGCCGCCGCCGGCCTGCCCGCCATAGAGCAGCAGATCGGCGCGGGAAAAATAAGCCTCGGTCTGCGGCCCTTCATTGGGTATCCAGATCTGGTCTTTCAGCATCCGGTCCAGGGTGCGCATGATCTGCTGTTTCTTCTGTTTCGGCTGCGCCCCGAAGCGCGAAAGCAAGTCGTCGGCCAAGCTCATGGGCATTCACTTCCTCGGTTTTGACAGGTCCCCCGCCGCGGCCGGTGAGCTCGCGGCGCTCAACCAGCAGTCCATGCAGCCGCGCCTTACCGAGAATGGCGGAAGTCGCGGCGCTCGCGCCCTTGGCATCGGCCATGGCGAGCAGGCGCGCCTGTTCCAGCTCATGGGTCAGGCGCGCGAGGGAAACCGCGGGAGCGCAGGGCTCCGGCGCGGCGGGGGATTCGGGTGTGGGGTTTGATTTTTGCGTTGCGGCTTTGGCGCCGCCGCCGGCGCTTTTTGCGGTCATGGCGGGGCTCCTTTATTCATGTTATTGATTATAAAAGCCTCTCGGGCAGCATGATCTTTTTGGGTATTTGGATTTCTGGTTTTCTTGATTTATAGAATTTAATAATATCAAGTTGCATTTTTGTTCTC
>PKTQ01000187.1 GCA_002869085.1 Hyphomicrobiales bacterium
ACCCCCCTGCTGGCCGAGGGCGAGACCTGGGACAATGTGATGCGCGAGATTGTGCCCTGGCCGGATGCGGCCACCGGCCTTTTGGCGCGCCTGAAAGGCCTGTTCGGGGGCGGGGCTTCCAGAGCCCGCGACCTCACCGTCAGCACCGGCTGGATGCCGGCAACGCGCTATGCCTCGTTCTGGCCCACCATGCCGGCCTTTGCCATGCCGGCCTATTACGATGCCTGGGTCCGGATCAACCTTGCCGGGCGCGAGCAACAAGGTCTTGTGTCATTGGAGGATTACCCGGCGCAGCGGCAGAGAATCTGCGATCTGCTGCGCGCCTGCCGCGATGTCTCAAACGGCAAGCCCGCCGTGGAAAAAATCAATTTCCCCGATAAGGCGCCCCATGACATCGGCCCCACCGAGGCCGATATCTATGTGACCTTCGCGCCCAACATCGCCGGCCTGCACCATCCCGAACTCGGCACCATCGGCCCGGTGCCCTATCGCCGCACCGGCGGCCACACCGGCGATTGGGGCGTGCTGTTCGCCAGGGGCGCGGGCATCCCGCCCGGCGCGCGCGGCGAGGCCAATGCCTTCGATGTCGCCCAGACGCTGATTGACCTGCTGGGCGAGCAGCCGGCAGCGGATTTAAGCGGTCAATCCCTCACCCCGCGCCTCTATTCCGCCGGCTAGGGTGACGAGTTTTAAGATGCAGGATGCCAGCGGCAATTCGGGTGTTAGCTGTCCGGGCATGAAGACGCTTCCTGCCGACATCTGCCTGGGATCGGTTGATCGCCGCGAACCTGTTTTGTCCCGGTGAATGCAGGCTCCTGCATTTGATTGACGTACCTCATTGGTGTGACATAAGTTAAAATTGAATCAGGGAAATGTATGCACAAGCCGACAACAAAAGATCTTGCCAAGGCGGCGGGGGTGAGTCTCGCCACAGTTGACCGTGTGTTGAATGCACGCGCGGGCGTGCGGCCCGCCACGGCGGAGCGGGTTCGCCAGGCCATCAAGGAGATCAATTTTGTCCGTGACTTTTCCGCTGCGAATCTGGCGCGCAAAAAAGATTATCAGCTGGTTTTTCTGCTGCCGGATCATGACGATGAGTTTATCGATCAAATACAAAAACAGATTGCCGGCACCAGCAGGGTTTTGACCCATGAGCGCACCAAAGTGTCCATCCTGCGGACCTCGGCCAATGATCCGCACCGGGTTGCGAAAGAGATAGATAATCTGTCCGCCAGCCAAATTGACGGGGTGGCGATCATGGCGCCCGAGACACCGCAAGTGCGAGATGCCATTTTACGGCTTCATGCCAGGGGCATCGCTGTGGTTGCATTTGTGTCCCGCCAGCCCAATGCCAAAAGAACCTATTATGTCGGCATCAACAACGAGGCCGCGGGGCGTACGGTCGGTCAGCTGATGGCGCGCTTTACCGGTCAGCGGCATGGCACGGTGCTTGTCCTGACCGAAACCATGCAGTCGCGCGACAGCCAGGAGCGCAGGCATGGCTTTGATGCCATCACCGCAAAATATGCCGACCGGCTGACCGTAGGCCCATCGATGGAAACCTATGGCGATCCTCAACGCGCTGAAAAAATAGTCAAAATGGCGCTGCAAAGCCAACCGCCGATGGTCGGCATTTATCTCATGAGCCACGATATCCTTGATATCATGCATGTGATTGATGATCTCGGCATGGCCCAGCGGATTGTTGTCATTGGCCATGAGTTGACCCCCTTCACCCGCGCCCGGCTGGTCGATGGATCCATGGATGCCGTAATCACTCAGGATGTCGGACATCTGGTGCGCAGCGCGATCCGGATGCTCCGGTCCAAAATCACCGGCATGGATCCGCTGGATTCCCAGGAACGTATCCGGGTGGAGATCATCATGCGTGAAAACATGCCGGAAGATGCCTGATAACAACCCAGAGTAATCGATGGGGCCGCCCCGTTGAATAGGGGGCCGCAAAAAAATGATGTACGTACCTCAGAAAATCGTTGACTATCGATCGGCCTTTCTCATAAGTTAATTTTGGATGAATGTATCGTAATCGGCATTGCGCCTAAGGTTTGGGAGGATCTTATGAAATTTTCAAAATATTTTTTGGCAACGACTCTGGCGGCCATGACCAGTGTGGGGGTCACCAGTGCCTCTGCTAAATCGCTTACCCTGTGCTGGGCGGCATGGGATCCGGCCAATGCGCTGGTTGAACTGAGCAAGGATTTCGAGAAAGAGGCCAATGTCGATATGAAATTCGAGTTTGTGCCTTGGCCAAATTTTGCCGACCGCATGCTCAATGAACTCAATTCAGGCGGCAAGCTGTGCGACCTGATGATCGGTGACAGCCAGTGGATCGGCGGCGCTGCGGAAAATGGGCAATATCTGAAGCTCAACGACTTTTTCAAAGCCAACAACATTTCGATGAGTGACTTCATCCCCGCAACGGTCACCGGTTATGCGGAATGGCCGAAAAACACTCCGAATTACTGGGCGCTCCCCGCCTATGCCGACGTTGTGGGCTGGACCTATCGCAAGGACTGGTTCTCGAAACCTGAGCTCAAGGCCGAATTCAAGAAAAAATATGGCTATGAACTTGCCGCCCCGAAAAATCTCAAACAACTCAAAGAGATCGGCACCTTCTTCCAGGGCCGGGTCATTGACGGTAAAAAAATCTATGGCGCCGCGATCTATACCGAACGTGGATCCGAAGGCATCACCATGGGCGTCACCAATGCGCTCTATAATTACGGGTTTAAATATCAAAACCCGAAAAAGCCCTATGACATGAAGGGTTTTGTGAACTCTGCCGGGGCCGTGAAAGGGCTTGAGTACTACAAGGAACTTTATGATTGCTGCACACCTCCCGGTTCGTCGGACTGGTATATGTCGGCGAATATCGATGCCTATAAATCAGGTCAGGTGGCCATGCAGATGAACTTTGCCTTCATCTGGCCCGGCGTCAATGCCGACCCGAATGTCGGCGGTGATAAATCCGGTTATTTTGCCAACCCGCCCGGACCCGATGGCCAGTTCGCACAGCTCGGCGGTCAGGGGATCTCGGTTGTCGCCAACACAGACAACAAGGACGCGGCCCTGGCTTATATCAAGTGGTTTGCCCAGCCGAAAATTCAGGCCCGCTGGACGGAAATGGGCGGTGCATCGGCCATGCGCTCCGTGGTTGAGGCTCCGGATTTCCCGAGTGCGCAACCCTTCAACAAGGCGTTCCTGAAATCGATGGCCATTGTGAAGGATTTCTGGGCCGAACCTGCCTATGCATCATTGATGCTGGCCATGCAGAAACGCGTGCACAATTATGTGATCGCCGGACAAGGCACCGCCAAAGAAGCTCTTGATGGTCTTCTCAAGGACTGGACCGAGATCTTTGAGGACGAGGGTAAGCTCTAACCTCCGGAAATTGGCTCCGCCTGACAGGCGGAGCCATATATCACTGCAATGGGGTAGGGGCAGCCTTACCCCATGGCAGCAGCAGTCCACCCTCTATGTGACCACTCTAACCACAAGGATGCCTCATGTCCGGGAATGCGGTGGAAAGTATTGCCAAGGCGACGCCGGTAAATCTTGCCAGAAAAATCAAGGGGCTGTCCGATCGAACGATCGCATGGCTGTTCGTGGCGCCAACCATCTTTTTGTTGTTGGCGATCAATATCTTCCCGCTTATCTGGACGATCCGCCTGAGTTTTACCAATTTCAGAGTCAACCGCATGAATGCGGATGTCAAATGGATCGGATTGCGCAATTATGAGCGCATCCTCTCGGACCCCGACATCTGGCAGACCATGCAGGCCACGGCGCATTTTCTGTTCTGGACATTATTTTTTCAGGTGTTGATCGGCTTCTCGCTGGCTTATCTCATCAACAAGAAATTCAAGGGCAATGATCTGTGGACCACGATCATCGTTCTCCCGATGATGTTGTCGCCCGCCGTTGTGGGGAATTTCTGGACCTTCCTCTATCAGCCGCAAATCGGCCTTTTTAATTATGCGGTCGGGTTCTTCTCCGGGATTGACCCCTCATCATTCAGCATGATCGGCTCCATCACCCTGGCGCCCTGGGCCATTGTCATTGTGGATACCTGGATGTGGACGCCCTTTGTCATGCTGATTTGTCTGGCGGGGCTGCGCTCCATTCCCGATTCCATCTATGAAGCCGCCGAATGTGACCGGGCCAGTAAATGGCGGCAGTTCTGGACCATCACCATCCCGCTGATCCTGCCGTTTTTGATGCTGGCCGTGCTGTTC
>PKTQ01000002.1 GCA_002869085.1 Hyphomicrobiales bacterium
GCCGTCCGGGGGTTGTCTCCGAGCTGCTGACCCCGGATCAGGCGGTCAGGAAAACCCTCGCCGTGGCGGCCAATATTCCGCAGATGACGGTGCTGGGCATCGCCGGCCCAGGTGATCCGCTTGCCAACCCGGCGCGGACATTTGAAACCTTCCGGCAATTGTCCTCAAAGGCCCCCGATATCAAGCTGTGCGTCTCGACCAATGGCCTGGCTCTGCCCGATTGCGTGGATGAGTTGGTCAAACACAATATCGATCATGTGACGATTACCATCAATTGCGTCGATCCGGAGATCGGCGCCAGAATCTATCCCTGGATATTCTGGAACAACCGCCGCATCAGGGGGGTCAAGGCCGCCGGAATACTGATCGAGCGCCAGCAAAAGGGCCTGGAAATGCTGATTGCGCGCGGCGTCCTGGTCAAAGTCAATTCGGTGCTGATCCCGGGTGTCAATGATCGGCATCTGGCTGAAGTGAGCAAGGTCATCAAGGGCAAAGGGGCCTTCCTGCACAATGTCATGCCACTGATATCCGAAGCGGAACACGGCACTTATTTCGGCATTATGGGCCAGCGCGAGCCGACCCAGGAAGAACTGACCACCCTGCAGGACGCGTGCGGCGACATGAACATGATGCGCCATTGCCGCCAGTGCCGCGCCGACGCGGTTGGTCTGCTGGGCGAAGACCGGGGTGAGGAGTTCACCATGGAAAAAATCGACGCCATGGAGATCGACTATGAAGCGGCCATGAAGACCCGCGCGCGCACTCACAAGGACATAGAAGCCAGGCGACTTCGGCAAAAGACCAGTCTGCGGCAATATCAGGGCAAGACCCTGTTTATGGTCAACGGCCAGACAATTGATGTCCAGGCCCCAATCCCAACCGCTTCTCACGGACTGCCAGAGCATCTGCGGCCGGTGCATATGGCAGTGGCCAGCAGCGGCCAAGGGGTCATCAACCAGCATTTCGGGCACGCCAAAGAGTTCTTGATCTATGAAGCCTCGCCTAAAGGCGCGCGATTAATCGGCCACCGCAAAACCGCACAATATTGCGGCGGCGATACAACATGCGGCGAGGCGGAGAACACCCTGGAACAGACAATCGCTCTGCTTGCGGGCTGCGAGTTGGTGTTGTGCTCAAAAATCGGCTTTGAGCCCTGGGGCCAGCTTGAGGCGGCGGGCATAACCCCCAATGGCGAGCATGCCATGGAGCCTGTCGGGGAAGCGGTGATGGCGGTCTATGCGGAGATGCATTGCGCCGGCGCTCTTGATGAGCCTGTTCAAAACAAGCAAAGCGCATAGGGGAGCCGCCATGTCCTATTCGATCTCCTCATCCTGCGTCAATTGCTTTGCCTGCCAGGATGTGTGCCCCAGCAAGGCGATCTATGAAGCCAGGCCGCATTTTCTGGTCGATGCGAAAAAATGCAGCCAATGCGAAGGCGAATATGCAGACCCCCAATGCGGCAGCATCTGCCCCATTGAGGTCACCATTCTCAATGAGCTGGGCGAACCGGTCAATCCACCCGGATCACTGACCGGCATCCCTCCGGCGCGACTGGCCGAACTGACCGCAGCGGGAATTTTGTAGGAAACGCATGATGGCGCGGCAAGAGCTCAAACCTGTCGAAATCGCCAATGGGGTGCACTGGGTAGGTGCGCTCGACCCGGATCTGCGCATGTTTGATCTGATCCTCAAGACGGCCAATGGCACAAGCTATAACGCCTATGTGGTGCATGGCGGTGAGGGCGTCGCGGTTATTGATACGGTCAAGGAAGAGTTCTCAGAGATTTATTTCTCCAAGCTTGAGCAGATCACCTCTTATGAGCGGATCAAGGCTGTCATCCTCAACCATCTGGAGCCCGACCATGCGGGCGCCGTGCCCGAGCTGATGCGCCGTGCGCCCCATGCCCATATTTTTGTCTCCACGCGCGGCCTCAAGCTGTTGCAGGCGCTGCTGAAGGACGAACTTGAGAATTATCAATATACGCTGACCGATACCGGCGATGTTTGCAGTCTTGGCGAGCGCACCCTGTCTTTCATCAACACCCCCTATCTGCACTGGCCGGACACCCAATGCACCTATCTTGAGGATGAAAAACTTCTGTTCTCGGGCGATGTGTTCGGCTGTCATTTCTGCGATGACCGGCTCTACAACGATCTGGTCGGCGATTTCCGCTTTTCTTTTGAATATTACTTCAAGCACATCATGCGCCCGTTCAAGAGATGGGTGCTGGAGGCCATGGACAAGATCGAACCCCTGCAGCCCCGGCTGATTGCGCCGGCGCATGGCCCGATCCTGAGGGACAACCCGCTTGAATATGTCAAAAGTTACCGCACGCTCTCCAATTCCTATCTGACAAAAAAGATCGATGCGCGGGAAAAAAGCCTGCTGATTTTTTATATGAGCGCCTATGGCGCAACCGCCGACATGGCGAAACATATCCATGCGGGCGCCAGTGAAATCGAAGGGGTGCGGGTCTCCCTCTACGATCTGCAGGGCGGCGAAATTGAGCCCTTTATCGACCTGATTGAGGGCGCGGACGGGCTGTTATTCGGCAGCCCCACCATTAATGGCGATGCGGTCAAGCCGGTTTGGGACGTGCTGGCCTCGCTCATTTCGATTGAAACCAGGGGCAAGCTTGGCGGCGCATTTGGCTCATATGGCTGGTCAGGTGAAGCCGTCCGCATGATTGAAGACCGCTTACGCGGCCTGAAAATGCGGGTTCCGGAAAGGGGCCTGCGAATGAAATTTCATCCAACAGAAGATGAACTTGAAGAGTGCCATGCCTATGGGCTGGCGCTCGCGGAAGCTCTTGCAGGCAAGGCAAAGCCGAAGGAATTGGATTTTGCGGATCTGCAAATGTGAAACAGCAAATAAGGGAATCGTCCTGCAACCGACAATTAAGTCACTCAAAAGGAGAAGATCATGGCTAAAGGCAAACTTACATTTCAGGACATTGGCGTCTCGGTCTCCGTACCGGCGGGAACACGTGTCATCGAGATTTCGGAAAAGGTCGGCGCCGGCATCATCTATGGCTGCCGCGAAGGAGATTGCGGCACCTGCCTGATGACGGTCGTCGAGGGCGCAGAGCACCTGTCCGAGCCGACCGCGCTTGAAGACAGGGTCCTGAAAGAAAACATGGCCGGCAAAAATATGAGATGCGCCTGCCAGGCCCAGGTGGCGGATGAAGGCGAGATCGTCATCAAACCGGCATGAACGCCCACCGCGATACCCCTATCGATCGACCCATATCATTTAGGAAAGCAATATGCCGAAAATTATCTTTCAACATCCCGAACTTGATGAAATCGAGATCTATGCCCCCGCTGGCAGCCACCGCAAAACGGTACTCTCTATCGCCAAGGAATACCGGGTACCGATCAAGTTCGACTGTGGTGACGGCGAATGTGGATCCTGCGCCATTCAAGTGACTGACATTGACGGCAGCCCCACCAAAATGGCCACCCATATGACCGAAAAGGAGAAACAGGTTCTACGTGAAATCGGTAAACTGACCAGGGACCAGTTGCAGGAGATCATTGTCAATGACCTTGCCAGCGAATGGCGCCTGGCCTGTCAGATGATCATCCGCGACGAGGATATCCGCGTCACCTATGAAAGGGCGTAATGAACGCCCATGACCCCAGGGCCGTTCTCGGCCCCCAGTCCCTGCCTCAGGCGCTTTACCGGCGCCTGATCGGCAAGGGGCGCGGCAGCCTCAACGAGATCTTTGTCGCCCAGATGGTGGCAAGCTGGACCTCCGGAGGCGGAGCGCTGCCGCGCTGCATGGGGCTTGAGGAAAAGCGATTCGAGGCCATGCTTGAGTGGCATTTTCCGGGCATCGGATATTTGCAGGCGCACCATCGGCATGAGCTTCCGGCGCCGCGCCAGGACGAGTTCGAGGATTTGCGCGCGCTCTTGCTTGAACACCGCCTCAACCGGTCGGATTCGGAAATATGGATTGCTGAACTGGTGGCCATTGGCTGCATGGCCAGTGATCATTTGTGGTCGGATCTGGGGTTGTTCTCGCGAAAATATCTCACCCAGATGATGCAGCTCAATTTCCAGCCGCTTGCGATGAGGAACACCAACAATATGAAATGGAAAAAATTCCTCTACAAGCAGCTCTGCGCACGTGAAGGTATCTATGTCTGCCGCGCGCCCAGCTGCGAGGCCTGTGCCGACTATGCCAAGTGCTTTATTGAGGGGGAGGCGTAAAGCGGCGTGAATGCGATCATGAGTTCACA
>PKTQ01000071.1 GCA_002869085.1 Hyphomicrobiales bacterium
CAAAAGATGCCCAAAATTCAGATATATGGGACAAGAGCTCCATCAGGGCCTGGTGGCTATATGGGCAAAACACCTCCCGGCAAGCCCCGGCCGGGCCGCGAGCGCGCGAGCGGTTGGGGCTGAACACAGCTCGGCAGGCAGCAGATTCCTCTGCCCGGCGCGGACATATCCGATAGCCGGATCGGGCTTCACATAACTTGTTCAACTGACAGAGATAGAGGGCTGGCGGAGAGGAAGGGATTCGAACCCTCGAGACGGGTTACCGTCTACTCCCTTAGCAGGGGAGCGCCTTCGACCACTCGGCCACCTCTCCGCCGCCGCTTATGCCAGCGTTCACACGCTTTTTCAAGCCGTTTATGGAAAAGTGCCGGTGCTCAGACCCCCAGGCCGGGATAGGTGCCGAACATGGTCGCGATGCCGATGCCGATGGTAATGACGCCGATCAGCGCCTGCAGGCCGTTATGCAGCCAGGTCAGCGAGCGGGTCCGGTAGAGCGGCACCGCGATGATCATCGACAGCACCGCCATGCCGATCACTGAGCCGAACCCAAACAGAGCGATATAAACGAGCCCGGCCAGCGGCGACTGCAATTGCTGCATCACCAGCACGATCAGCACCGCCGAGCCGGCCATGCCGTGCATGAACCCCACCATCAGCGCCCGTTTGGGAAAGCCCTTATCATGGCCATGGGCGTGCTGCTCCGGGTGCGGCGCGCCCGGCCCGTCCTCCCGGTGCGAATGGGCATGAAAATGCCGCAGCTCGTGGCCATGTTTGTGAGTGTGGTAATGCACCCGGTCGCGGATCATCCGCAGGGTGACATCAAGCCCCAGCCCCACCAGCATGATGCCGACGAAAAACTCCAGCCACGAGGCCATGGTGTCGGGGATCATGCCGTTCATCAGCATGGCCGCGCCGCCGAACACGAACAGCATCAGCGTATGGCCGAGGCCCCACACCGCCCCCTGCCGCACCGCCTGCCCCCAGGACGATGTGCGGGTGGTCAGGCTGGCCACCGCCGCCACATGGTCCGCTTCCAGCGCATGGCGCATGCCGAGAAAAAAGCCGAGGACCAGTATCGAGATCATCAGATCGCACCCCTCAATTGCCGCGCCGCGCTGATCACCGCCTGCCCCAGCGACACTCCGCCATCATTGGCCGGAAACCGCGACGGGCTGAGCACATCATAGCCCTCGCCGCGCAAATATCGTGACACAGATTGCAGCAAAAGGCGATTCTGAAAGACGCCGCCGGTGAGGACAATGAGCCCCGCCCCGTGACGTTCGGCGAGCCGCCGCGCCGTTTGCCCCACCGCCGCCGACAGCGTGTTGTGCAGCCGCGCCGCCATCAACCCCTTGGCCGTGCCGGTGCGCTTGTCCTCCAGCAGCCCGCGCCACAGTTCCGCCCAGTGCAGCACCGCCATTTCGCCCTCCTCAATGAGCCCAAAGCCGTAAGCCCCCGCCCCGTCAAGGCCGGTTTCCATCGCCGCTGCTTCCATCTCAATCGCCGCCTGGCCTTCATAGCTGACCCGCTCCGGCCCGATGCCGATCAGGGCGGCGGCGGCATCGAACAGGCGCCCGGCCGAGCTTGCCTCCGGGCTGTTCAGCCCCTGCGCGATCATCCTCGTGAGCAACTCGGCTTTGCCTCCGCCAATCCGGCGCACCAGATCAAGCGCGCCATATTCCGCCGCCACTTGCGGCCAGCCCAGCGCCAGATCGAGATGCGCAAAGGCGTTGCGCCATGGCTCGCGCATCGCCGCATCCCCGCCCGGCAGCGCCGCCGGTTTGAGATGCCCGGCCCGGCGGAACCCGGCATAATCGGCCAGCAAAAACTCGCCCCCCCACAGCGCCCCGCCGGGGCCATAGCCGAGCCCGTCGAGCGCAACCCCCAGCACCGGCTCATGATCAAGCGCCAGCCCGTGCTCGGCCATGCAGGCCGCCACATGGGCATGATGGTGCTGCACCTCATCGAGCGCCAAGCCCTCTTCCGCCGCCAGCCTCTCGCCCCATTGGGTCGAGTGGTAACCGGGGTGCATGTCGACCGAGACGATTTGCGGGATAAATTCGAACAGGCGCCGATAGAGCGCCAGCCCTTCGCGATAGGCGCCGTGGGTGGCGGCGTCCTGCAAGTCCCCCATATGCTGCGAGACAATCGCCCGGCCATCGCCCAGCAGGCAGAAGCTGTTCTTCAGCTCCGCCCCCATCGCCAGCACCGGCGCCGCCGCCTCGAAGCCGGGCGGCAGAGGCATGGGTTCGGGCGCATAGCCCCTGGCCCGGCGCAGCATGGTCAGCCCGCCATCCACCACCCGCGCCACGCTGTCATCGAGCCGATTGACGATATCCCGGTCATGCATCAGCCGATAATCGGCAATTTCGCCGAGCCGGGCGCGCGCCTCGTCATTGGTGATGCATTGCGGCTCGTCGCTGAGATTGCCGGAGGTCATCACCAGCGGCCCCGTGAGGCCCTCAAGCAGCAAATGATGCAGCGGCGTATAGGGCAGCATGAAGCCAAGCCCCCCCTGCCCCGGCGCGATGGCTTCGGGCAGCGCCCGCCCGCTTTCTCTGCGGTCCAGGATCACAATCGGCGCCGCCGGGCCTGATAGCAACGCCTCGGCCGGCGCGCCTAGCGCCGCATAATCCGCGATCACCCCGCAATCAGACGCCATCAGCGCGAAAGGCTTGTCATAGCGTTTCTTCTTCTCGCGCAGCCGCGACACCGCCGGCCCATTGGTGGCATCGCACGCCAGATGAAAGCCGCCGATCCCCTTCACCGCCACAATATGCCCCTCGGCGAGCAGCTTTTGCGCAGTGTTGATCACATCGCCCACGGCCTCCAGCCGCTTGCCGCCGCGCGCCTCCAGCCAGAGTTGCGGCCCGCATTCCGGGCAGGCATTGGGCTGGGCATGAAAGCGCCGGTCGGCCGGATCGTCATATTCCCCCTGGCAGGACGGGCACATGACAAAGGGCGCCATGGCGGTATTGGCCCGGTCATAGGGGATGGCGCGGATGATCGACAGGCGCGGCCCGCAATGGGTGCAATTGGTGAAGGCATAGCGATAATGCCGGTCGGTCTCATCGGCCAGTTCGGCGCGGCAGGCCGGACAGGTGGCGGCGTCGGGCACGATGCCGGTGCGCACCGCGCCGCCGCCGCTGTCGCGGATGGTGAATTCCGCCCCCTCCGGCGCGGGCTGAAGCGCCTCGCTGTCAATGCCGTCAATACGCGCGAGCGGCGGCGCCTCGCTCTGCAGCAGCTTGAGAAAGCGGGTCATCGCCGCCTCGGCCCCGCCCGCATGGATCAGCACCCCGGCGCCGTCATTCAGCACGAAGCCAGAGATCCCGCAGACCTTCGCCGCTTGCCAGACGAAAGGGCGAAATCCCACCCCCTGCACCAGCCCCCGCACCCGGATCCGCCGCCCCACTATCGCGCCGCGCCGCTCCATCAATGCACCGTGCACACCATGCATGGATCGAAGGAGCGCACGATATGCTGCACCGCCACGGGGTCGGCCTCGCCGTCCCGCACCGGCGCGCCCACGAGCGCCTGCTCCAGCGCCCCCGGCGTGCCTTCCCGGTCGCGCGGCGAAAAATTCCAGGTGGTCGGGGCGATGATCTGATAATTGAGGATGCAATTGTTCTGCACCCGCAGCCAATGGCCGAGCCCGCCGCGCGCCGCCTCCACAAGGCCAAAGCCCTCCCCGTCCGCCGGCATCGGCGCCTCGCGGTAAAACGGCGCCCCGGGCTCGAGTTTATCCGCCCATTGCTCCATCGCCGGCAGCAGCCGCGCCGTCTCCACAAGCCGCGCCGCCACCCGGCTGAACACATTGCCGCCGCCCCGCGCCGCCAGATCGCGAATGAGCGGATGGCCGCCCACCAATTGCCGCGCCAGCGCCCCCATTTCCACCACCTCGCCATCAAGGCGCGGCGCCTTGCACCAGCTATAGCCCCCGGCGGCGTCCGCATCGGGGATGGTGGTGCCGTTGAACGGGTGCTTGGGGCCATCGGTGGCCGCCAGCCAGCTATGGGCGCCGTCCTCGCTGATCGCCCCTTGCGCAAAATCATGCAATTCGCCATCCGCGAATAATCCGCCCGCAAAAAGCGATTCCCCATCAGCGCCGTATGCGCCATAGCTGAGAAACCGGTTCGGCTGCCAGCGGCCCAATTCGTCGAGTTTTATAGAATTTGAGATTTCCAGAAAGCGAGAAAAATCACCCCCCGCCCCCTGCCGCGCGCCCCAGGCCTC
>PKTQ01000207.1 GCA_002869085.1 Hyphomicrobiales bacterium
CCCCGCAAGCCTCCTAAAACTGTTTCAGCAGCCGCTCAAAATAGCGCCTTTCCATCGCCGGGCGCCCCTGTTCTCCCAGCCGCCGCTCCAGTTCCTTGCGGATCTCATAGGCATGGCCCAATTGGCCGCTGCCCGGCAACCCGCGTCCATCGGCCCCGCGCCCGCCCATGCCGTTCATCGCCCGGCCGAGCGGGTCGGTGCCCGGGCTGCGCCCCCCCCGGCCCGCGCCCATCCGGCCCATGATCTGGCGCGCCAGCCCGCGCATGCCCCGGCGCAAATGATCGAGCGCCGCCCCCTGATTGCGCACCGCTTTGCCGTTGCGGCCCTGGCGCAGCAGCCCCTCGGCCCGCTTCATCGCCTCTCCCGCCGGGCCGAACTGACGCGGCTGGCCCAGCCCCATCTGCCCCAGCCCCTTTTGCAGCGCCCGCAGCCGCTGGCGCAATTGCCGCTGCGCCGCCCCATTGGCGTCTTGCTCCTGAATGGCTTGCCGGTTCTTATCGCCGTTTTTTGCCGGCCCGGCCCCTTGCCGCGCCTGGAAATTACGCTCCATCAGGCTCTGCTGGTCGCGCATCAGCTGATCGAGCTTTTCCACCCAGCGGTTCATCGCCTGCGCCCGCGCATTCGGCGCCGCGCCCCCCGGCGACTGCAGACCTTCCAGCAGCGATTGCAGCCGGGCCAGCATATCGGCCGCCGCCGCCGCGCCGCCGCTGCGCGCCATCTGCTCGATCTGCTCGATCATCCGCATCAGCTCATCAGGGCGCACCATGCGCCCCGAGCCGGGCGAATTTTGCCCGCCCGCCTGCCGGCTTTGCTTTTGCATGGCCCGCATATAGGCGGCCAGGGCCTGTTTGAGATTATTGATCAGCCGCGAGAGCCTGGCGCCGCTCTGCTTTTGCCGCAGGGCCTCGCGCAGGGCCTCCTGCGCCGCGCGCAGATCCCGCGCCGCCAGCGACAGCCCGTCATCCTCGACCCTGAGGGCCACATCCCACAGCAGATCCAGGATCTCGTCCTGATCGATATCCCTCTCGATCCGGTGCAGATGCCGATAGGCGGCGCGCAGGGCCAGAAACACCGTCGTGTCCTTCAAGAAGCGCTCCGGCGCGATGGTGAAGGCCGCCAGCGCATTGCCCACATCCCAGCGATTATCCTGATCCTGGGCCAGGCTGCGGCGCTGCTCGGCGATTGCCCTGGCCAGCGGCTTCTTGAAATTGCGCTCCGGCAGGGTGATCCGCGCAAAGCTGCTCTGACCCTCCTGGCCGGCTTCGTCGCGCACCACCAGGGTCATCTGCACCTCGAGCCCGGCCCAGGGATGCGCGGTCAGATCCTTGAAGACCGTGGACTGGCCGGATTTGGGCAATTGGCCGGGCAGGGGCAGGGCGAAGTTCGGCGCCGGGAAGCCCTCCTGCCGGAATTTGTCCTCTTCGCCCTCCGCTTCAACCAATGCGAATCGGGCCTCGGCCTGCTTCACCCCGTAATCGTCGGCGATCTCATATTCCAGCTTCAGGGCGCCGGCCGCGCTGACCGAAGGCGGTGCCGTCAGGCGAATGCGCGGCGCCCGGTCCGGGATCACCTCCACATCCCAACGGGCGATGATTCGCCCCGAACTGCGCACGCTGAGCTGCATGCCCCCTTCCAGCACCGCCCGGGCTTCGAAGAACCCAGCCTCCTTGCGCTGGAACCTGACCGGCCCACCCGCATCCGCCGCCCCCAGCAGTTCCGGCGCGCCGCCGCCGCGCAGCCGGGCCACCAATTCGCTGCCCCGGGGCACATGCACCATGCGCGGCTCCGAAGCCGCCCCGTCCACCCGCCCTTCCGACAGGAATACCGGCGGGCGGGCGGTATAGGCCGGCGGGGTGATCCAGGCATCGAGGCTGACCGCCGCCATGCCGGGCCCGCTCACCGGCAACAGGGCGCTGGCCAGCTTGTCGCGCCCGCTGCCCCCCGCATAGATCACCGCGACAATGAGCAGCAGCAACAGCGCGGCGCGCAGGGCATAGGGGTCATGCCGCGCCAGCTCCGGCTGCGGCCACCCGATTTTCAGCCGCTTCAGATCGCCGAGCAATCTCTGTTTATGCGCCGCCCACAGCCGCACCGTCTGCACATCGTCATGACCCAGGGTCAGGGTATCGCTCAGCGAGGTCAGCGGCCGGTGTTGCAGATTGTTTTGCGCCTCCAGCCTTTGCAGGGCATCGAGCCGGCTGGGAATTGTCACCTGCAGCAGGGGTTTGAGTGACAGCACCAGCCCGCCGGCCATCAGGGCCAGCACCACCGCATGCAGCCAGAACGGCATCAGCGCGAACAGATCTAACAGGGCGGCGATGACGAACACCCCCACCAGCGCCGCGCCGGGCCACAGGGCGCGCCAGATCCGCTCCCAATAAAGAATGATCCGCACCAGCCGCCGCTTGCGGCGCAGGGGCGCCGGCAGCTCCATCATCCGCAGATGTTCAGGATGAGGCTGGTTTCTGGTCACGGGATTGGGACTCTCCATCGGCTTTCACACCGGTATATAGCACAACAGAACCGCCGAGCCGTCCTCAAAACCGCGTGACAGGCCGTGGGTCCCGGCCCTCACAGCCAGGGTGGCATCCGGTCCAGCCCCAGCAGGTCCTCATAGTTCTGGCGCGGGCGAATCACCGCGTAATCATCACCCTTCACCAGCACTTCAGGCACCAGCAGCCGGGTGTTATAGGTGCCCGACTGCACCGCCCCATAGGCTCCGGCCGACATCACCGCGATCAGATCACCCGCTTCAAGCTCGGCCATCTTGCGCCCATTGGCCAGGAAGTCGCCGGTCTCGCAGATCGGGCCGACAATGTCATAGACATGCTGAGGCCGCTCCGCCGCCGGCTCGGCCACCGGCAATATGTCATGATGGGCGCTATAGAGCGTCGGGCGCACCAGATCGTTCATCGCCGCATCCACAATGGCGAAACGCTTGTTCTCGCCCTGCTTCACATAAAGGGTGCGGGCCAGCAGCAATCCGGCATTACCGGCGATCATCCGGCCAGGCTCGAACACCATGCGGCAATCGAACCGGGCCGCCAGCGCCTTGATCATTTCGGCATATTCGGTCGGATGCGGCGGCGGGGCATTGCCGCGCTGATAGGGGATGCCGAGACCGCCGCCGAAATCGAAATGGCGGATGGTATGGCCGCGCCGGCGCAGCTCCTGCACCAGATCGCCCAGCCGCGACACCGCCTCGGCAAACGGCGCCAATTCGGTCAGCTGGCTGCCGATATGCATGTCGATGCCGCAGATTTCAATGCCCGGCAATCCCGCGGCCAGACCATAGACCTCGATCGCCCGCGCCCAGGGAATACCGAATTTGTCTTCGGCCCGACCGGTGGAGATCTTGGCATGGGTGCGCGCATCCACATCCGGATTGATGCGCAGGGCCACCGGCGCCCGGCGCCCCATGGCCTGCGCCACCTCATTGAGGGCATTCAGCTCCGGTTCCGATTCCACATTGAAGCAATAAATGCCCGCCTCGAGGGCCTCGCGCATTTCGCCCCGGGTCTTGCCCACCCCGGAAAACACGATCCGCTCCCCCGGCACGCCGGCCGCCAGAGCGCGGCGCAACTCACCGCTTGAGACCACATCCATCCCCGAGCCGAGATCGGCCAGGGTTTTCAGGACCGCCAGATTGGAATTGGCCTTCACCGAATAGCACACCAGAATGTCCATGCCGGTAAAGGCCCGGGAAAACACCTGGTAGTGCCGGGTCAGGGTGGCCGATGAATAGACATAGGCCGGCGTACCGACCTCCGCCGCGATCTCTGTCAGCGGCACATCCTCGGCGTAGAGCACGCCATCGCGATAGTCGAAATGATCCATGAATGTCCCCGCAAGCGAAACCGCGCCGGCCGGCTATTGCGCCTTGCCGGGTTTGACCAGCGGATCAAGCACGAAAGGCCGGTCCCTGTCGGGCGGCGTAGCGCCCTCGGGCATTTCCAGCGGCCCCTTGCGGCCGCAGCCGGCCAGCATCAGTGTCGCCAGTCCGAATATGATCAGCAGTCTGAATTTCATGCCGCCTGTCTTCCCTGTCCCGTGTCAAACGCAAGTTAGCGGTTCGATCAGCTTTTATCCAGCGCTTTCAGCCAGTCCTCGGCCGCGCGCCGTACCAGCTTTGGCGCGGTGCCGCCGAAACTGGTGCGGCTGGCAGCCGAATTGCCGGCGCTCAGCACCGAAAACACGTCTTCGGTGATGCGCGGCTCGACGTCCTGCAGGCTGGAAAGCGGCAGCTCGTCCAGCGCCGCGCCCGCCTGTTCGGCCAATGCGACGATGGCGCCGGTGACGTGGTGCGCCTCCCGAAACGGCATGCCCAGCACCCGCACCAGCCAGTCGGCCAGATCGGTGGCGGTGGAATAACCCTGACCGGCCGCCGCCGCCATCGCTTGCCGGTTTGGCTCCAGATCCCGCACCATCCCGGCCATCGCCGCCAGCGCCAGCGACAGGCTGGGCAGGGCATCGAATACCGGCTCCTTGTCTTCCTGCATGTCTTTCGAATAGGCCAGCGGCAGGCCCTTCATCACCACCAGCAGGGCCTGCAGCGCCCCGATGATCCGCCCGGCCTTCGAGCGCACCAGTTCGGCCGCGTCCGGATTGCGCTTTTGCGGCATGATCGACGAGCCGGTCGAAAAACTGTCCGACAGACGCGCGAAGCCGAACGGGCTGGTGGCCCAGATCACGATTTCCTCGGCCAGCCGCGACAGATGCACCGCCGAGATTGACGCCGCCGCCAGGCTTTCCAGCGCGAAATCCCGGTCCGAGACCGCATCGAGCGAATTGCGCATCGGCCGCGCGAACCCGAGCGCTTTGGCGCTCATCTCCCGGTCGATTGGAAACGAAGTGCCCGCCAGCGCCGCCGCGCCCAGCGGCGATTCGTTCATCCGCGCTCTCGCGTCGGTCATCCGGCTGCGGTCGCGGGCGAACATCTCCACATAGGCCAGGCAGTGATGGCCGAAGGTCACCGGCTGCGCCGTCTGCATATGGGTAAAGCCCGGCATCAGCGTGTCGGCATGTGCCACCGCCTTTTCCGCCAGCGCCCGCATCAGATCCCCGACCTGGTCGCTCAGCTCATCCAGCCGGTCGCGGATATAGAGGCGGAAATCCGTCGCCACCTGGTCATTGCGCGAGCGCGCCGTGTGCAGCCGGCCGGCTGCCGGGCCGATCAGTTCGGCCAGCCGGGCCTCGATATTCATATGGATATCTTCAAGTTTGCGTGAAAACTCGAAGCTGCCGCTTTCGATCTCGGCCTGGATTGTGTCTAATCCGGCCGCGATTCTCTCGGCATCGTCCTGTGGAATGATGCCGGTGGCGGCCAGCATGGCGGCATGCGCCTTCGACCCGGCGATGTCCTGGGCATAGAGACGCTTGTCGAAATCGATCGAGGCGTTTATGTCCTCCATTAATGCGTCCGGTCCGGCGGCGAAACGTCCGCCCCACATGCTGTTCTTCATGGAACTCGATCCGTTGTTCAAAAAGGCCCCTGCCATGTCCTCTTCCACCAATCCCGAAACCAAATCCCGTCGGCCCCTGCTGATCGGTATCGCAGTCCTGATGGCAATTCTGGCTGCGCTGGCCTTGATATATGTGAAGAACCCCCTCAGGGGCAATGTTCAAATTGGCGCCGGCACGGCCTCTACGGTGATGAAGGGTTTTCTGCAATATAGCAAGCCGCAGCCCCTGCCCGAGATCGCTTTCGTCGATCGCGACGGCAAACCGCTCAGCCTCAGCCAATGGCGCGGCCGGGTCGTGCTGCTGAATATCTGGGCCACCTGGTGCCCCCCCTGCCGGGCGGAAATGCCGACTCTGAACAATCTGCAGCAGCAGATGGGCAGCGATGATTTCGAGGTGGTGGCCCTCAGCATCGACAAGGGCGGGCCGGACGTGCCGGCGGATTATATGAAGAAATTCAGTTTTTCAGCCCTGAAAATCTATAATGACAGCAAGATCAAGGTGCGCCGCGCCCTCAAATTGCGTGGCTATCCCACCACCCTGCTGATCGACCGCCAGGGCCGGGAAATCGGCCGTCTCGCCGGTCCCGCCGAATGGGACTCGCCGGGGGCCAAGACCCTGATCAACCAGGCGCTGGGCGCCGGGAGTTAGGGTCCTGATCAGCCCGACTTGCGAAAGCCGGTCGCCAGCACATACATTTCCGATGAATCCGCCCGGCTGGCCTTCGGCTTGACATGGCGCACGGTCTCGAATTGCCGCTTCATGGTGGCAAGCATCTGGTTTTCCGCCCCGCCCTGCAGCACCTTGGCCAGAAACACCCCGCCCGGCACCAGGATTTCCGCCGCGAAGTCGAGCGCCGCCTCGCACAGGGCCATGATTTTCAGATGGTCCGTCTGCTTGTGGCCGCAGGCCGGCGCCGCCATGTCCGACAGCACCACATCCACCGGCGCATCGCCCATGGTCTGGCGGATGATCTGAGGCGCCTCCGGATCGAGGAAATCGAGCTGCAACAGCACCGCCCCGGCAATCGGCTCGATCTCGGTCAGGTCAACCCCGACCACCCGGCCGCCCTTGCCGCCGTCCTCGCCGTCGCCCACCCGCTCGACCGCGATCTGGGTCCAGCCGCCCGGCGCCGCGCCCAGATCCAGCACCCGCGCCCCCGGCTTGAGAAAACCGAAGCGCTCGTCGATCTCTTTCAGCTTGAATGCGGCGCGCGAGCGATAGCCCTGACGGCGCGCTTCTTCCACATAGGGATCGTTCAATTGCCTTTGCAGCCAGCGGGTCGAGGACAATTTGCGCCCCCGCGCCGTGCGCACCCGGGTTTTCAGCCGCCGCGCCCCGCCCTTGCCGCCGCGCCCTTGCGGTCCGCTCATGGTGTCCGCTCCGCCTGGATCAGCCCGTCTTCATTCATCAGCCGGGTCAATATGCCCTCGCGCAGGCCGCGATCGGCCACCCGCAGCCGGTCGCACGGCCATTGCCGCATCACCGCTTCCAATATGGCGCAGCCGGCCAGCACCAGATCCGCCCGCTCCTTGCCGATGCACGGGCTGGCCGCCCGGCTGTCATAATCCATTGCCAGCAATTTCCGGCTCACCGCCGCGCCGTCATCCCGGCTCAGCCAGCAGCCGTCCACCCGCGAGCGGTCATAGCGCTGCAGCTTCAGATGCAGCCCGGCAATGGTGGTCACCGTGCCCGATGTTCCCAGCAGATGCACCCGCCGGTCCCGGATTGCCGGGATCAGCCGGTTCTCGGCCTCGAACTGCTCCAGATAGGGGCGGACGAAATCGACCATCTCCTCGAACACCCGCTCGCAGACATCGACCCCGCCAAAGCGTTCGGCCAGGGTCACCACCCCCAGCGGCAGCGAGGTCCAGGCCTTGATCTCATGCTGCGGCCAAGTGCCGCAATGCCCATTGTCGTTCTGCTCCTCGCGCCGGCCGCCTTCTCTGTCCCGGCCGGATTGCGGCCTGACCCGCAGCCACATGAATTCCGAACTGCCGCCGCCCACATCGAACACCAGCGCATGATCGCTGTCCGGGTCGAGCAGCGCCGCGCAGCCCGAAACCGCCAGATTCGCCTCGGTCTCCTGATTGACGATTTCCAGCTCAAGCCCGGTCTCGCGCCGGACCCGGTCCAGAAAATCCTGCCCATTGCCGGCGCGGCGGCAGGCCTCGGTGGCGATCAGCCGCGAGCGCTGCACCCCGTGCCGCTTCAGCTTGGCGGCGCAGACATGCAGGGCATCGATAGTGCGCTCCATCGCCGCCTCGCCCAGCACCCCGGTCTGGCCCAGCCCCTCGCCGAGCCTGACAATGCGTGAAAACGCATCAATGACCCGAAAGCCCGATCCGCTCGGCACCGCCACCAGCAGGCGGCAATTATTAGTGCCCAGATCCAGCGCACCATAGGCCGGCAGACGCCGCCGGCGCATGCGCCATGGATATCTCTTGCCCTTTGCGCTCTTGCTGTTTTGCTGTCCGGATCGGCGGCGCCGCGGTGACGGCGGGTCGATATCCGCCGGCGAGGCCGTGCCCTCAGGCCGGTCATGATCCTTCACGTCCACCCGGATACTCCTCATCCTGAACCCGCATCGGGCCGGATGTCACAATGTTCCAATTCTTGATTTCAGCTTATCAGTTTCAGGCAGGCTGTGAAAGTAAACTTGCGACAGGGGGGCGGATAGGCTGCAGGCAAATATCTGGGCGAATGGGGCCGTTTTTTTCTGTTCAAGCGCGCCAAGCTGAGTTATTGATTGGCCCGCTCGGCGTTTGGGGCGTCGTATAATGGCATTACGTTCGGTTCTGGTCCGAAATATCGGGGTTCGAATCCCTGCGCCCCAGCCAGTGCCTTTCCCGCAGGGAAAGGCACACCGGTAAGGTGCATTATTCGAAGAATAATCACCGGCCGGACAAGCCGGGGCACTTCCCAAACCCATCATCCGCAGGGAAACGCACACCGGTAAGGTGCATTATTCGCAGAATAATCACCGGCCGGACAAGCCGGCCTGCCGCAGCTTAATCCCAGTCCTCGGCGCGATCGAACACATGCACGCACGGCCCGTGCCGCGAGGTGATGGCCGCGCATTTCATACCCTGGCTGTTAAACGGCATGGTCACGCCCCCGTCCCGGCTGACCGCGATCAGCCCGCCATCACCGCCGATTGCCGCCACATTGTCCAGCACCTGGCGCGCCGCCTCGGCCAGCCCCGCCCCCGCATAGGCCATGCGCGCGGCCAGATCATGGGCGGCTGAAACCCTTATGAAAAACTCGCCATGCCCGGTGCAGGACACCGCGACAGAGCTGTCGGCCCAGCTTCCCGCCCCGATCAGCGGCGTGTCGCCCACCCGGCCCGGCATCTTGTTGATGGTGCCGCTGGTCGATGTCGCCGCCGCCAGGCGGCCCTGCCGGTCCAGCACCGCCGCGCCCACCGTGCCATGCACCAGATTGTCATGCCCGCCATGCCCGGCCTTGCCGGTGTAATAGAGCGCCGGCTCGTCCACGGTCTCCAGCCCCCGGGCGCGGGCAAAGGCCCCGGCGCCGGCCCCCGCCAGCGTCACATGCGGGCTTTCTTCCATCACCTTGCGCGCCGCGGCAATGGGATGCGCGATGCCGCTGATCGACACCACCGCGCCGGCATTGAGATCGGCCCCGTTCATCACCGAGGCATCGAGCTCATAATCGCCCTCGCTATTGGGCGCCGCGCCCCGGCCGGCATAATAGAGCCCGGACACCTCCAGCGCCTCCACCATTTCGACCGCCACATCGAGCGCCGCCGCGCCCGATTGCAGCCGCGCGCCGCCGCGCCGGATCAGCTCATTCAGATGGGCGCTCTGCTCCGAATAGTCCCGCTTGGGGTTGGCGCCGGCGCCGCCATGGATGGCCAAGGCAAATGACATGGTCCGATAATCTCCTAACGCTTCAGTTTCGCTCTTCCATGCCGCCTTCGGCGAGCACGATGCGCACCAGATCGGCGGCATTGCGCGCGCCCAGCTTGGCCATGATCCGCGCCCGGTGCGTCTCCACCGTGCGCGGGCTGACCCCCAGATCCCGTGCCGCTTCCTTGCTGGATTTCCCCGCGGCGATCTTGTCCAGCACTTCGCTTTCGCGCTGGGTCAGCCCGGCCAGCCGACCTGTCTCGCCCGCCTCCGCCGGCGGGGTCCTGGCAATCGCCTCGCGCACAGAGCCGACCACCGTCTCGGCATGGAACGGTTTTTCGATGAAATCGACGGCGCCGTCCTTGATCGCCTGCACCGCCATCGGGATGTCTCCATGGCCGCTGATCATGAAGATCGGCGCCCCATAGCCCGCCTTTTTCAGCGCCTGCAACACTTCAAGCCCGGTGCGGCCCGGCATGCGGATATCGAGCAGCAGGCAGGCCGGAGCCAGGGCGGCGGCTTCTTCGAGAAACTGGTCTCCGCTGGCAAAGGCCCGGACTTCGAAACCCTCAAGGCCGAACAGGACGCTCAGCGCATCGCGCACCGCCATGTCGTCATCGACGATATAGATGCTGTCAGCCATCAACCGGCCCCGGCCGGACTGCAGGCGCCGGCCTCGTCAATCAGCGGCAGGCGCAGCACGAAACGCGCCCCGCCCTCGGCGCTCTCACCCGCCAGCACCAGATCCCCGTCATGGCGCCGGGCGATCGAGCGCGAGATTGCCAGCCCCAGCCCCATGCCGCCGGCGCTGGTGGAGACAAAGGCCTGAAACAGCTTCGGCACCTGATCTTCTGCGATGCCGGGCCCGTTATCTTCAACCGACACCTCCAGGCAACCGTCCGATTTGTGCACCTCGATCACGATCCGGCCGTCCGCTGCCGCGCTGAGCGCCGCCATGGCATTGCGGATCAGATTGATCAGCACCTGCTGGATCTGCACCTGATCCACGTCCACCCGGGCCTCTGCGTCCGGGGGCACGAATTTCAGCCGGATATTCTGTTCCTGCAGCGAATGGCGCATCAATTCGATCACTTCCTTGATCACCTCGCCGATATCGACCGGGCGGCGCTCCATTTCGCCCTTTTCGACGAAGCGGCGCATGCTCTGCAGGATCTTGCCGGCCCGCTCCGCCTCATTCGTCGCCTTGGACAGGGTATCCAGAATATCCGCATCCATATCCGCCGCCCCGCTCTGGCGCACCGCCACCTGCAGATAGAGCATGATCGCGGTCAGCGGCTGGTTCAGCTCATGGGCGATCGCCGAGCCGAGCTCGTTCATGGCGCTGACGCGCGAGAGATGCTCCAGTTCGCCCTGCAATTGCCGGTGCCGGGCTTCGGTTTTCTTGCGCTCGCGCAGATCCCGGATAATGCCGATGAACTGGCGACCCGACCCGGTATCGGCCTCGCCGATTGACAGCTCGATCGGAAATTCGTCGCCGTCCCGGTGGCGGGCGTTCAACTCGCGCCCGACCCCGATGATGCGTTTTTGTCCGGTTTCCAGATAGCGCGAGATATGCTTGCCATGGGAGGCCGCTTCCTTGCGCGGCATGATGTGGTAAATGCCCTTGCCGAGAATTTCGGCGGCCGAATAGCCAAACAGGTTTTCGCAGGCCTTGTTGAAGGCCAGAATCCGCCCGGTGGCATCGGTGACAATAATGCCGTCCACCGCCGTGTCGAGCAGCGAATGAAACCAGGCTTCCGCCTGGGCCGAGGTCTTATTTCCGAAATATTCGTCCAAAGCTGTAAATCCTGCAATTAGCGCAATCATCATAGCGCAATGCGCCCCGCTGCAAAGCCGTAACCGTCAATCGGCTTCGGATTCATGACGATTCGCTTTCAATGCCATAATAACCCCTGATTTTACTTGAACCATATATCCGTCCGATATATATCAGCCGGGCATATTTTACTGACGATCCGGATGCCCGGATTTGGGAGCTCAGCCATGAATGTACGCGGTCTTTGCCTGGCCATTCTCTATTTCGGTGACGCCACCGGATATGAAATTCGCAAACAGGCTCAGGAAGGGGTGTTCAGCTACTTCATCGAGGCCAGTTACGGCGCCATCTATCCCGCCCTCGGCAAGCTGACCGAAGAGGGGCTGGTGTCGTGGCGCGAGGAGGTCCAGTCCGGCAAGCCCAACAAGAAAATCTACACCCTGACCCCGGCCGGCAAGGCCGCCTTCATCAAGGACCTGTCCGGCGAGCCGGCTCCCGACAAGTTCAAATCCGAATTTCTGCTGATGATGATGTGTTCCGAACTGCTCGAGCCCCAGCGGGTCGAGCGCCTGATCGATGCGCAACTCGCCATGCTTGAAGAAAAGATCGGGGAGATGAACGCGGCCTACAAGGAATGCACAAGGGAGGGCAGCCGCTATGCCCTGACCTGCGGCATCCAGTCCTATACCCAGGCCATCGATCACCTGCGCCAATCCCGCAAAAACCTGGTGGACCAGGCCGGCAGCGCCAGGGGCGATGACGCCGGGCCACCGCAGCCGCTGGCCAGCATGGCCAAGGAGGCAAGACGATGAAACATTTCGGATCCCTGATCTGGGCGGCGCTGATGATGGCCGCGATTGTCGGCTGGCTGGCGCTGAACACCTATGCCAGGCAGAGCGTCAGCGAGAATGAACAAGCCGCCAAATCCGCCAATGCCAAACAGGCCGTCACTCACCCCGTGCGGGTTCAGGTGCGGCGCATCACCGCCATTCCGCGCCGCGAAACCCTGACCATTCGCGGCCGCACCGAGGCGGTGGCCAGCGTCGATGTGCGCACCCGCACCGAGGGGCAGGTGGTGAAGCTGAACGCCAAAAAAGGCGCCTTCGTCCAGGAGGGCGCCGAGCTGTGCACGCTGGACATGGGCACCCGCGAGGCGCGGCTCGCCGAGGCCGCCGCCATGCTGGCCCAGACCGAGCTTGACTATAAGGCCGCCGCCGCCCTGATGAAGCGCGGCTTCGCCCCCGAAACCCAGGAAGCGGCGAACAAGGCCAAGCGCGACGCCGCGCTCGCCGCCATCAAGCAGGTGCGCATCGATATCGAGCGCACCCGCATCCGGGCGCCCTTTGCAGGCATTGTGGAGGACCAGCCCGCCAAGGTCGGCGATCTGCTGAAGGTCGGGGATATCTGCGCCAGGCTGGTGACCCAGGACCCCATCCTGGTGGTCGGCGAGGTCACTGAGAACGAGGTAGCCAAGCTGAAGACCGGCATGACCGCCAGCACCGAACTGGTGACCGGAAACCGCGCCTCGGGCAAGATCCGCTTCGTGGCCCGCTCCGCCGACGCCGCGACGCGGACCTTCCGGGTCGAGGTCGAGGTGGCCAATCCGCAAGGGTTATTGCGCGCCGGCGTCACCGCCAGCATCTCCGTGCCCCTGAAGAGCGCGCCGGCCCATAAGCTGGCCTATTCGCTGCTGTCGCTCAGCGACGAGGGCCAGATCGGGGTGCGCCTGGTCAATGACGACAACACCATCCGCTTCATGCCGGTGACCATATTGGACGACAGCAAGAACGGCGTCTGGGTGGCCGGCCTGCCCGACAAGGCCCGGCTGATCACCGTCGGTCAGGACTATGTGCGTGAGGGCCAGCTCGTCGAGCCGGTGGAGATGACTGCGGAGGCCGGCTCATGATGCAGGCCCTCGAAGCCCTGCTCAACCGCCCACGCACCATGCTGACCATGATGCTGGTGCTGGTGATTGCCGGCACGGTGTCCTATTTCACGATCCCCAAAGAAGCCGACCCGGATATTCCGGTGCCGGTATTCATCGTCACCATCATCCATAACGGCATCTCGCCCGAGGATTCCGAGCGCCTTCTGGTCAAGCCGATGGAGACCCATCTGCGCAGCCTCGAGGGCCTGAAGGAACTCACCGCCACAGCCGGCCAGGGTTATGCCGCCATCGTGGTCGAGTTCGAGGCCGAAACCGATCAGGAACTGGCCAATCAGGACGTGCGCGAGAAGGTCGACCTGGCCAAATCGGAGCTGCCGGACGGGGCCGAGGAACCGGTGGTCAAGGAGGTGAATCTCAGCCTGTTTCCGGTCATTGTCGCCACCCTTTACGGCGAAGTGCCGGAACGCACCCTCTATAATCACGCCCGCAAGCTCAAAGACCTCATCGAGGGCATCCCCACCGTGCTCGAGGCCAATTTGACCGGCCACCGCGAGGAATTGCTCGAAGTGGTGATCGATTCGCTGAAAGTGGAATCCTACCGGCTGACCCAGGAAGAGCTGATCACCGCGATGACCCGCAACAATCAGTTGATTCCCGCCGGCGATATCGATGCGGGCCAGGGCCGTTTCAACATCAAGGTGCCGGGCCTGTTCATCACCCCCGAAGACGTCATGAGCCTGCCGGTCAAGACCTCGGGCGACCGGGTGGTGACCCTGGGCGACATCGCGGTGGTGCGCCGCACCTTCAAGGACGCCAGCGGCTATGCCCGCTATAACGGCAAGCCGGCCATCGCCGTGCAGGTGATCAAGCGCATCGGCGCCAATATCGTCGAAACCAATCAGGCGGTGCGCGAGATTGTCGCCGATTTCACCAAGGACAAGCCCGACGCCGTCAAGATCGATTTCACCCTCGATCAGTCCACCTATGTGTTCGAATCGCTGGAATCGCTGCAATCCTCGATCATGACCGCGGTGGCGCTGGTGATGATCATCGTGGTCGCGGCGCTCGGCATGCGTTCGGCCCTGCTGGTGGGCATCGCCATTCCCACCTCCTTCATGATCGGTTTTCTCGGCGTGGCGGCTCTGGGCATGACGGTCAATATGATGGTGATGTTCGGGCTGGTGCTCACCGTCGGCATTCTGGTCGACAGCGCCATCGTCATCGTCGAATATGCCGATCGCAAGATGAGCGAAGGCCTGGACAGCACCAGGGCCTATATCATGGCGGCGCGGCGCATGTTCTGGCCGGTGTTCTCCTCGACCGCCACCACCCTGGCCGCCTTCCTGCCCATGCTGCTCTGGCCCGGCGTCTCCGGCAAATTCATGAGCTTCCTGCCGACCACGGTGATCGTGGTGCTGACCGCCTCATTCCTCACCGCCATGCTGTTCCTGCCCATTCTGGGCGCCCTGCTGTCCCGGATCATCGGCGCCGTCTCCGCCCTGCTGCACCGGGGTCCGCACACCGCCCGGGGCAGTGACGAGGTCCCGGAAATGCCGCATTTCGACCCGGCCGAAGTCCGCGGCTTCACCGGCCTTTACGTATCCGCCCTCGGCTGGATGATCCGCCGCCCGCTGCGTGTCCTGTTGTCCGCCGGCCTGATGGGCGCCATCATCATCAATCTGTTCTCCATTCTGGGCAAGGGGGTGGAGTTCATCCCCGAAACCGACTTTGAACAGGCGATCATCTATGTGCGCGCCAGGGGCAATCTGTCGGTTGAGGAAAAGCTCAAATTCACCGCCCAGGTCGAGCAATTGGCCCTGGCCGTTGACGGGGTGCGCTCGGCCTTTAGCAGCGCCGGCAGTTCCGGCGGCCTCGATCTTGGCCCCAATGCCGGCCAGGACGCCCCGCGCGACACCGTCGGCCAGATCTTCTTAGAATTCGAAGCCGTCAATGCCCGCCCCCATGGCAAGCAGATTCTGCAGGCCATCCGTGACCGGGCCGAAAATCTGGCCGGCTTCTTCGTCGAAGTGAAGAAGAAGGAGGAAGGCCCGCCCACCGGCAAGGATATCCGCCTGCAGGTCCGCGCCGACAATTATGACACCCTGATCGCGACCGTGGCCAAAATCCGCAAATATTTCGACACCGGCGTCAAGGATCTGCGCGATATCGAGGACGACAGGCCCCTGCCCGGCATCGAATGGCAGATGACGGTCGATCGCGAGGAAGCGGGCCGTTTCGGCACCAATATCGCCTCGGTTGGCGGCATCATCCAATTGGTCACCAATGGCATTCTGGTCGGCACCTACCGGCCGCAGGATTCCGATGACGAGATCGACATCCGCGCCCGCTTCCCGCGCCCCGAGCGCTCGGTAAGCCGGCTCGATAGCCTGCGCATCCACACCGCGCGCGGCCAGGTGCCCCTGTCCAATCTGGTCAAGCGCACCGCCCAGCCCCGGGTCAACAACATCACCAAGCGCGACGGGCTCTATTCCATGTATCTGAAGGCCAACACCGCCGAGGGCGTGCTGGCCGACACCAAGGTCAAGGAGATCGGGCGCTGGCTCGGCGCCCAGACCTGGCCCGACGGGGTCAGCTATAAATTCCGCGGCGCCGACGAGGAACAGAAGAAATCCGGCGAGTTTCTGGCCAAGGCCATGGTGGGTGCCCTCTTCCTGATGTTCATCATCCTGGTCACCCAGTTCAACAGCTTCTACCAGACCCTGCTGACCCTGATGACGGTGGTGCTGTCGGTGTTCGGCGTGCTGATCGGCATGATGGTCACCGGCCAGACCTTCTCGGTGATCATGACCGGCACCGGAGTGGTGGCCCTGGCCGGCATCGTGGTGAACAACGCCATCGTGCTGATCGACACCTTCAACCGCTTCGTCCATGACGGCGCCGACCGCTTCGAGGCGGTGCTGCATGCCGGGGTCCAGCGCCTGCGGCCGATCCTGCTCACCACCATCACCACCATGATCGGATTGCTGCCGATGATGCTGGGCGCCAATATCAATTTCATTACCGGCAGCATCGGCACCGGCGGCCTGTCTTCAGGCTGGTGGGTACCGCTGGCCACCGCGATTATTTTCGGCCTCGGCTTCGCCACCCTGCTGACCCTGGTGCTGATTCCGGTCTTGCTGGCCCTGCCGGAGGTGGCGCGGATGAAACTGCAGCGGATTTCAGGCTTTTTGAACCGCCGCAAGAAAGCGCCGGACGCCCCGGAAGCCCAGGGCGAAACCGCCTGAAGCGGAACCGCTACCGCCGCCGCCATTGCCTGAGTGGGGGCATCCGGTGCACAATGCCCCCAAGCGCATGATCGGCTGGACGGACAGCCGGCACGGGGGAGGCACGCATGAGCATTCGCAGTTTTTTTCTCACCGTCCTGATTCTGATGGCGGCGAGCTTACCGGCCAGGGGCTTCGAGCTGCAGACCCTGCGCATCGCCGACAATGTCTATGCGCTGGTGGGCGGCCTCTCCATGCGCAGTTACGACAATCACGCCCTCAACTCCACTTCGGGCTTCATCGTCACCCCCGAAGGGGTGGTGCTGATCGACCCCGGCGCCTCGGCGAAAGGCGCGGCGCTGATCGAGCGCACCATCGGCGCCGTCACGGCAAAACCCGTCCGCTGGGTCATCAATAGCGGCGCCCAGGACCATCGCTGGCTCGGCAATGGCTATTTCGCCTCACGCGGCGCCCGCATCATCGCCCTTGCCCGCACGGTCAAGGAGCAAAAGCTGCGCGCCGCCATTCATCTTGCCCGCTTGACGCCGATCCTCAAGGACCGGCTGGACGGCACCGAGCCGGTCACTGCCCCAGAGCCGCTTCCCGGGGACCGGGCCACGCTGGAGCTTGGCGGGCGCAAACTGGAGCTGATCTGGCCGGGACCGGCGCATTTTGCTGGCGATGCGGTGATCTGGCTTGCCGATCAGCGCATTCTGTTCACCGGCGATCTGGTGTTTCTGGAGCGCATGCTGGGGGTGCTGCCCTTCAGCAATGCCCCCAAATGGCTGCAATCCTTTCAGATCGTGGAACAATTGCAGCCCGAAAAGATCGTGCCCGGCCATGGCCATCCGGGCAGCCTTGAAGACGCCCGGCGCGACACAGAGGCCTATCTGAAATGGCTGGTCGGCCATGTCCGGCCCGAAGTCGAAAACTGGACCCCGCTGGAAGAGGTGGTGGAAAAGCTCAAAGACGCGCCGTTCAAGTTTCTGCGCAATTATGATTTGCTGCACAAAATGAACGTCAACCGCACCTATCTGCAGATCGAGGCCGGCGGCTGAAATCAGCCGCTCAGAACATATGCGATATCCGCATGATCGCCGGCCCCATGATGACGATGAAGATCACCGGCAGGAAAAAGGCGATCATCGGCACGGTCAGTTTCGGCGGCAGGCCGGCGGCTTTCTTTTCGGCCTCGGACATGCGCATATCGCGGTTTTCCTGCGCCATCACCCGCAAGGTATTGGCCAGCGGCGTGCCGTAGCGTTCGGCCTGAATCAATGCGGTGGTGACCGCCTTCACCCCTTCGAGCCCGGTGCGCTTGGCCAGGTTGAGATAGGCTATCTTGCGCTGCGGCAGATAGGAAAGCTCCGCATTGGTCAGGCTCATTTCCTCCGACATTTCCAGAAATGAGGTAGCGATCTCCTCGGCCACCTTGGCGAAAGCCGCCTCGATCGACATGCCCGCTTCCACGCAGATCAGCAGCAGATCGAGCGTGTCGGGAAAGGCCCGTTTCAATGCCAATTGCCGCTTGGAGATCAGATTGGAGATAAACAGCCCCGGCAGATAATAGCCGATCAGCGCCAGGCCGACCGCAATGGCGAACCGGATCAGCACCGGCCGGTTGAAATCATTGATCAGGAACAATACCAGCATCGCCGCCACAAACAGGATGATCGGCATCACGAAGCGGAAGAACAGGAACATGATCATCGGGGCCTGCCCGCGCAGTCCGGCCCGTTTCAGCTTGTCGCTGATATCCTCTTCCGCCAGCAATTTATACAGGTTGAACTTGTCGACGAACTGCTTCATCAACCCGCCATCCTTGCCGCGCAGATTGACCGGCTGCTTCTCGAACTGCTTCTTCTGCTCTTCGCGCAGGCGCTTGCGCTCGCCCGAAACGCTTTTCAATCGCGGCGTCAGCTTGTCGGTCTGCAGATAGGGCATGGCCAGGGAGATGATGGTGGCGAAAATGGCGATCCCGGTCGCCGCCATCGCCAGGAACTGACCATTGGTCAGGGTCTGATATACAGTTTCGAACATCGCGCCGGCCCCTTAGAAGTCGAAATTGATCATCTTGCGCATCACCAGCACGCCGAGCGACATCCAGAACACGCTGATGCCGAGCAGCACATGCCCCATGGTCGATGTGAACAGGATGGTCATGTAATCCGGAGTGATGATATTGACGATCAGCACGATGATCATCGGCAGCGAACCGATGATGATGGCGCCGGTCTTGGCTTCCTGACTGACCGCCCGGATCTTGGCTTTCATCTTTTTGCGATCACGCAGCACATTGGACAGATTGCCCAGCGCCTCGGACAAATTGCCGCCCGCCTTGGACTGGATGCCCAATACAATGCCCAGAAAGCTCACCTCGGTCAGCGGCACCCGCTCATACATGCGGCGCAGGCCCTGCTCGAGCGGCACCCCCATGCGCTGCGCATCCACCAATTCCTGGAACTCCGGCCCCACCGGGGCGGGGGCCTCGGCGGCGATCATCGCCATGCAGTCATTCAGCGGCAGGCCCGATTTGACGCCGCACACGATCACGTCGATTGAATTGGGAAATTCATTGAGGAATTTGCGCTCGCGCCGGTTTTTCAGGAATTTCAGCACCCAGCGCGGAAACCCGACCCCGGCCACGAAGGCGATCGCCCCGGCTAAATAGGCCGGCACACCGAAAATGAAGGCGGCAAAGCCGATCCCGGCGCCGAACAGGAAGCTGAACAGATAGAACATCAGCGGCGAGATATTCAGCCCCGACTGCTGCAGGCGCAGAGCCATATCGACCCGCTCCGTACCCTTATTGCGTTCTTCCAGGCGCTTCAGCGTGCCTTCGACCTGCTTTCGGCGCTTGTCATGTTCATTAACCCGGGACGAGGAGGCCTTGCGGATCGCCCGGGAGGTGTTTTCTTTGCGGCGATAAGCCTTTTTGCGCTCCTCGCCTCTTTTCTCGCCCGACAGCAGCGGATAGATCAGCACATAGGCCACCCCGCCGACGCTGACGGCAGCCAGTACCGCGGTGATCAGAACCGATAGGGAAATATTGCCCATCCCGCTCAGAACCTTTCATTTTCGTCTTCGGCGGCGGCCAGCGCGTCGGCCAGACGGCCTTCCTCCTGGTAATAGCGGGCCCGCTCCCAAAAGGCCGGCTTGGCGATGCCGGTCGAGCGATGGCGCCCGATGAGCTTGCCATTGGCATCCTCGCCGTCAATGTCATAGACAAAGATATCCTGCAGGGTAATAACGTCGCCCTCGGAGCCCATCACTTCGGTGATATGGGTGATGCGCCGCGAGCCGTCCCTCAGCCGCGCCGCCTGGATGATCACGTCGATCGAGCCGGTGATCATGTCGCGGATCGAGCGCTGCGGCAGGTTATAGCCCATGGTGATCATGCTCTCCAGCCGGCTCAGCGCCTCGCGCGGGCTGTTGGCATGCAGGGTGCCCATCGAGCCGTCATGGCCGGTATTCATCGCCTGCAGCAAATCGAACGCCTCGGGTCCGCGCACCTCGCCGACGATGATCCGCTCCGGGCGCATACGCAGACAGTTCTTCACCAGCTCACGCATGGTGATCTCGCCCTCGCCCTCAATATTGGGCGGCCGGGTCTCCAGCCGCACCGTATGGGGCTGCTGCAATTGCAGCTCCGCCGAATCCTCGCAGGTGATGATCCGTTCCTCGGCATCGATGAACCCGGTCAGGCAGTTGAGCAGCGTGGTCTTGCCCGAACCGGTACCGCCCGAGATCAGCACATTGCAGCGTACCCGCCCGATAATGCCCAGAATGGTCGCCCCGGCCGGGGAAATCGACCCGAACTCCACCAGCTTGTCGAGGGTCAGCTTATCCTTCTTGAACTTACGAATCGTCAGGGTCGGACCGTCCAGCGCCAGCGGCGGCGCAATCACATTGACGCGGCTGCCGTCCAGAAGGCGCGCATCGCAGATCGGGCTCGATTCATCGACCCGCCGGCCCACCTGCGAAACGATGCGCTGGCAGATATTCATCAGATGCGGATTGTCGCGGAACTTGACATTGGTGGCTTCGACCTTGCCGCCCACTTCGATGAAGCAGGCATCGGCGCCGTTGACCATGATATCGGAAATATCGTCGCGGGCCAGCAGCGGCTCCAGCGGACCATAGCCCAGCACGTCATTGCAGATATCCTCGAGCAGATTTTCCTGCTCGGCGATGCTCATCACCACATTCTTCAGCGAGATGATCTCGATGACCACATCGCGGATTTCCTCGCGGGCCATCTCCTGGTCCATGCCGGAAAGCTGTGTCAGGTCGATGGCTTCGATCAGGGCGTTAAAAATGCTGGCCTTGATGCTGTAATATTCTTCCGAGCGCTTGCCGCCGGACGTCCCGCTGGAGCGCGGCGGCGCGGCAGGCGCCGGTTCGGGCTTGGGCTTGGGCGGCGCTTCGGGCGCGGCCTTGAGACCGCCCGCGCTCGGCATGGGCGGTACCGGAGGCTGCGCCGCCGCCGGCGTCGCCTCGGAGGCCGGATGCCGCGGCGGCTCGTTCGGCGCCCGCACCGTGCTGGGAACGCTGCCGGGAACATGAGCGGCTCCGCCGGGATTGGACGTGCGCTTGCCAAACATGTAGCTAACCCTTCTTGCCCATCAGCTTGCTGATCAGGGGTTTGATGAACGAGTTGCTCTTGCCCCCCATCTCGCGTCCGCCGGTGAGCATGCGGGTCAGTTCCCGGAAGCCTTCGGCCGGTTTGGACTGGGCCGACAATTCCTCGATCATCTGGCCGTTATTGGCCGCCGTACCGAACAATTGCGGATCGAACGGAATCACCAGGGACGGCTTGATGCCGAGCGCCTCGGAAAAATCCTTCACCGTGATTTCGGGGCGTTTGGGCACGCCGGCCATATTGATCACCAGGATCGGCGGCGCATCGTTCTGGCGGCTGTTCTTCAGGATATCCACCAGATTGCGGGCATTGCGCAGATTGGCCAGATCCGGCGCCGCCGTGATCACCACCTCATCCGCCTCCCTCAGGGTCTTGCGGCTCCAGCTGGTCCACAGATGCGGCACGTCGATCACCAAGAGAGGGGTGGTCTTGCGGATCAGGTCCAGCGTGTCTTCAAACGTATCCTTGTCGAAATCGGCTTCCCGGTCCAGCGTGCCGGGAGCGGCCAGCAGACTGAGATGGTCCGAGCATTCGGTCAGCAGGCGCTCGAGCATCACCTCGTCGACCTGCTCCGGCGACAGGATCGCCTCGGAAATGCCCTGGGGCGGATCCTGGTTGAAATTCAGCCCGGCGGTTCCGAATGGCAGATCCATATCGGCCAGCACCACATCCTGCTTCATCTGCTCCGAAATGATCCAGCTGACATTATGCGCCACCGTGCTGGAACCGACGCCCCCCTTGGCGCCGACAAAGGCGATCGAGCGCCCGAGCACCGGCGCATCCGGGTCCAGATAGATATCGGCGATCAGCCCGATCAGCTGCAGCGGTTTGATCGGCGCCACCACATATTCGCTGACGCCGCTGTCGATCAGGTTCCGGTACAGGCCGATATCGTTGACATGGCCGATGATGATCACCTTGGTGCCCGAATCGCATACCTCGGCCAGACCGCTCACCGCCTCGAGCAATTGCTCCGGCGCATCGCGCGACTCGACAATCAGCAGATTGGGGGTCGGACTATCGGCGAAATGCTCAATCGCATTGCGGATGCTGCCCATTTGCAGATTGAAATGGGTTTTCGCCAGCCGCCGGTCGGCGCCGGCCTGCTGCATGGCGGTCGCCGTCTCCGGCGCCTCGCAAAAAGCCTGGATCGACACCCGTGGAATGGCCCTGGCCGTGCTGTCCTGGCCAGGATCCTGCTCCGGCAAAATGCCCTTCTGCGCCTCATTGGCCTGCATGTTATTTGCTGCTTCCCACATCTGACACCGTGCTCTTTTCGTCGTTGGATCTATCCGCGGCCGTGACTTCGCCTTTCAAATATTTGCCATAGACGATCATGCGCCGTCTGGCGTCACTGCCGGTCATGGCGCGCGGCGCCACCAAATCTCTTGGATTCGCCACCATTGCCGCCAAATTATTCTGGGTTGCGCAGGCAAAATTCGGATAGGGTTTGTTCTTGTAATCTCTCGCTAAATTGCCTGACCAGTTCCCACATGCGCTAGCCTTAGCGTAATATCGTGAATATTTTAGTATCAGGGGTGGATTTCTTAATTGCCGTTCGGCTGAATAGTTAACACTTTCTATAGCCGAGCGGGGAATACCACCCGCATTCAGCAGCCGCCCCACATCCTGAAGCACCCCGCTCGCCGCCGCATGATTGCGCGCGCCGCGCGGCAGGGCCATGGTCAGCGGGCCGGCGCCGACCGATTTATATGTCGACAGGAACCGGCTGACTTTCATGCGCTGCGACGCCGACAGTCGATGCACCCCCGGCAGCACTTCGATTTTCAGCTCGACCGCGCCGTGATGCACCGTGATCGGATGGCGCTCGGCATGCACCGGGCTGTCAATCGACCCGGTGGCCAGATTGGCCTTGCTTCCGGTGGTATTGCACCCGGCCAGGGCCGTGCACAGGGCACAGCCCACCGCCCCGGCCAGCCAGCGCCGCCAGCTGGGGGTTCCGCCGCGCGGCGCAGGGCCCGGACCGGCGATCAGTGTCTTCAATTTGCCGCTCATCATCTGCTCTCCTGCCCCGATTGTCATTCCACGATAAACCCATAGCCACCGCGATAGGGTCCAGGCGGCTTGCCCTTCGAGGACAGGCCGTAAATCGCATTCAGCCGGCCCAGCAGCACCGCTTCGGTGTCGCTGGCCTGCACAAAGCCCTCATCCGGCCGCGCCAGCTTGGCCCGCGAGGTCGGCGCCACCACATAGGGCGTCACGATCACCACCAGTTCGGTTTCCTCGTTCTGATAGTCCCGGCTGCGGAACAGCGTGCCGAGAATGGGGATTTCCTTCGCCCCGGGCAGGCCGTTCAGATTGTGCTTGGTGCTTTCCTGGATCAGCCCCGCCATCACCAGCGAACCGCCGCTGGACATTTCCACCGTGGTATTGGCGCGCCTGACCTTCAGGCCCGGCACGGTCAGATTGGTGCTGGTATTGGTGGTGCCGATTGTAAACGCGCCCACATTGGTCAGCTCGCTGACTTCCGTGGCGATCTTCAGGCTGATCCGCCCCCGGCTCAGCACCACCGGGGTGAAGGTCAGGCCGACACCGAATTCCTTGAACTCGATGGTGATGCCGTTATCGTCGCGCCCCACCGGCACCGGAAATTCGCCGCCGGCCAGGAATTTGGCGGTCTCCCCTGAGATGGCGGTCAGATTGGGCTCGGCCAGAGTGCGCAGCAGGCCGTTGCGTTCCATGGCGCGCAGCACGCCGCCGACCGAACTGCCATTGGAGAAGTTCTTGGTGAAGCCGGCAGTGGCCCCGGACAACATCTGCCCGGCCACCGAAAACGGCAGCGATGTCTGGAAATTGATGATCTTGGAGCCGATATTGCCCAGCGCCGTGATATCGATGCCGAGCTGCTTCATCACCGAACGCTGCATTTCGGCGATGGTCACCTTCAGCAGCACCTGTTCCTTGCTGTCGATCGTCAGCATGTTCAGCACCTTGGCCCCGTCCTTGCTGTCGATGAACCGCGCCGCCATGTCCTGGGCGCGGCTGGCATCGGCGCTGCTGATCACCCGCCCGGTCAGCACGATATTGTCGTTCATCGCCTCCACCCGGATGCGGCTGCCCGGCAGATGTCGGTTGAACATTTGCTGCAGGTCGGTGACATCGCGCTCGATCTTGACCTCGAGGGTCAGGATGCGCCGGCCTTTGCCGTCGAAATAGAACACATTGGTCTGGCCGACTTTCTTGCCGATCAGATAGGAGGTGCGGCTCGAGCGCACCACCGCATCGGCATAGGCCGGATTGGACACCAGCACCTCGCGGGCATGGCGCGGCAATTCGACGATCAGGGATTTATTGAGCCCGATGGTGACCCGCCTGGTTTCGGCGTTCAAATCATAGGCGAGATCCGCCGCAACGGCGCGGTGCGGGGCCAGCGCCATCGCCGGCGCCAACAGCGCCAGAGCCAGCAGGCAATATCCGATAACCCGCCCCGCTCCGGTTTTGAACAACCTGTTCTGAAATGTTGAAATCATGAATTCATCTCCGGCGGGCGGCTAATGGGTATTGGTGACATTCGAGGCGACACCGAAGCGCAGCACGGTGATCTTGCCGCTGACCGCGCCGTCGCCAAGGCCCCTCTGCCCGTCTTCGAGCCCTCCCGGCAGGGTGTCCTGCAACGAGCGCAGCGACAGGGACAGATTGCCCATGGAATTGGCCAGGGCGAGCAATTCGGCCTGACGGGGCCGCACTTCCAGGGTGGCGGTGCGGCCGACCACCACCTTCTTGCCGTTCTCTTCCTTGATCGCCTGGTCGATCGCCAGCACTCTGATATTGGACATCACCGTCTCGCTGCTGTGCTGTTCCTTGCCCGAGCCGCGCGGGTCGGCCACACGGCGGGTCAGCAGCACATCCACCCGGTCATTGGGCAGGATGAAGCCACCAGCGCCGGTTTCGGCCGAAATAGGCGTGCTCACGGCCCGCATGCCGGAGGGCAGGATGGCGGACATGAAGCCGCCGCCATCGGCCTTGACGAGCTTGTTCTCATTCACCGGCTCGCCCCGGAACATTTCGGAGCGGGCGGTCGAGCCGGCGATTTTCTTGATGGCGTCCGGTTGTGAAACCCGGGTGATGTAATGGGGCTGCACCGCATCTTCGGGCCAGGGCTGCCAGCTGATATCGCCGGCGGCGACCACATTGCCCAGAGAGATATCCGTGGCCGAAACCAGCACATCAACGGTCTTGATCTGCTTCACCGGCGCCTGAACCACCTGCTGCGGCTCCTGGCCCATATTGCTGACCAGCATGGCGGCCGCGCCCGCCGCGACGAGAGCGATGACAAGAATGACGATTCGGGCCAAATTCATGACGGTATCAACTCCAGCTTCACATCGGGCCGATTCGGATATTCCGGCCGCTTAACGGAAGTTTTGACCCTCAATCGTCAATTTATTGTTAATCCGCTGTCCGATTTCGCATCAGAAGCTTACCGCTTGTTCACCATGTTCGGTGGATATGCGCGTCTCTGCCGGCCCCGGTCCCGGAGCTGCCGGCAGTAGAGAGAAATCGTGAAAGTTCAAACCGCTTCAGAGCGGAGACGCTAAAAGCCGAGCGCCTGCATCATCCACCAGCTTTTGGGATAGACCGTCAGCGCCCCGGCCGCCAGCGCCAGCCCATAGGGCACGCCCTCATCGGCCCGGTGCAGGCGCATGGCCCAGGCCTGGCCGTTCAGCAGCTTCGGCACCGGAAAATTGCGATAGGTCAGCATGATGATGGTCAATGCACCGCCGAACAGGGCGCTGAGCAACAGATAATCCACCAATTGATAGGAAAAACCGAACCACAGCGCCGTGCCGGCCGCCAGCTTGGCGTCGCCGCCGCCGATCCAGCCGAAGGCGAACACGGCAAAGCCCACCACCAGCACCGAAGCGCCAGCCAGCACATGCCAGCCGACCTGCTCCAGCCCCATGCCCGACCAGATCGCCAGCACGGCAAATCCGCCCATCAGCACGAAGGACAACCGGTTTGAAATGGTCATCGAAATGAGATCGCTCGCCGCCGCGAACGCCATGGTGGCCGGAAAAATCAGCATCACCGCTATCATCAGGAGATCATCCATCATCGCCATTACTCTTCGGTCCGCGCCCTCTTCTCATCCGGGGCGCCGCGCGCCCGGATTTTGGTTTATCCCCTGGCATTTATGACTATGATGAGAAAAAATCCGGT
Organism: Hyphomicrobiales bacterium; assembly: GCA_002869085.1. Taxonomy (GTDB): domain Bacteria; phylum Pseudomonadota; class Alphaproteobacteria; order Rhizobiales; family BM303; genus BM303. The sequence continues at coordinate 26,045 of PKTQ01000207.1, forward strand.
TAACACGGCAGCGATTCCCATACCATGGTTCAACAAGACCCCTCTTTGCCGAGCGC
>PKTQ01000181.1 GCA_002869085.1 Hyphomicrobiales bacterium
CGGCGCCGCGATAAGCTATGCGGTGTGGTTTCGCGGCATTGCGCGGATCGAACCCTCGGCCGTTTCGATGCTGGGCATGATGAGCCCTGTCACCGCCGTTATTCTCGGCTGGCTGCTGCTTGACCAGCGATTGAGCGCCATGCAGAGCTTTGGCGCGGCTGTGGTGCTCGGCTCCGTGTGGCTGGGGCAATGGGCGGCTCGGCAACCCGCCCGCATCAAAAAACCGATGCTGCGGTCCTGTTCTTGAACCGCTCTGTGCATCGGATAAACCCTTTTCGATTTTGGGTGCCCGTCAATCGTAAAGCCTGTGACAGGACGGGCGATTTGCTCCAAATCCGGCATTCAAGTCTCTTGACCGCATGCGCATGCGCGCTTCGATCCTTGGCTTGGCCTTGGAATAAAATCGCTCCGTCAGAATAATTCTATTTGATTGGAAAACGCTCTAGGAACCTTAGTGGGTTTCTGTATCAATACCAGGGCCAGTGCTTTTCGATTCATAATCAACTTTCAACTTATCGCCCTTTCTTGAGTCGCCGGGCAATCATCTAGCGGTATAAACCTTTTCAGGATCACGCTCCCTGAACCGGAGTGCAAACTCCTCATCTGTGAGATCTTCGTCACCGTAGTCGTCATGGTCAAGATGGTCCCACCCGCCATCTTGTGACATCTCCATGGCGTGAAGCGGTCCCACTAAGCCGCTATGAGGGATGATATAATTCTTAACAAACGGATCAGTTTCATAAGCGCGCTTGATAAATTGCGCACCTGGGGTGCCTTCGATGAACCATGGCTGGCCACCGAAATATCCGAACTGCTTCGCTATGATCTTATCCAGACATTTTAGGGCAGCAAGTGCGTTGTCGCGCATGGACTGGTAGGAAGCTGGGTTGAAGTGAATCGAGAAATTACGAAGTTTGCCCAGTGCAAGGAAGTCGTCCCCCACATCATTCGCCAGTACTTGCCAATCTGCCAGGACAGTGACTGCGAATTTCCAGTCTTCGAAGGAATTCTTTCTGTAGACCTTCCTGTAATGGGGGGAAGCCATGAAGTTACTACGCAGATCTAGGATTAGATGGTTGAGGATACGCTCGCCAAGAGCACAGGCAGCAACTAGGGCTGGATAGTATGCACTGATAACGAAGGATCGGCGTGCCTGTTCATTCAACTCGTTGTGATATGAGAGCAAGGACATAGATTTTGAACCGAGATCGATCGTGTTCTTGATGGTTTGGTCGATATTGTGTGTGCCGTACTTAAGCTCGAGCCGTTTGATTGCTCGAGCACGGGATATGAGGTGGAGTCGCTTGACCTGCTCATCCCAATTTTCATCAGGGAGCTCGAGGCTCTGTGGTGTTGAGTCAAAATCAAAAGAAAAAGGACGATATCGGCGCGCCCCGCGATCAGCCAGGTTGGCATGCCCGGTGAAGTCATAGACACCATCAGTTAAGTCAGCGATGGTTTTGCGCATTGGATACCAACGATAATAATATCGCTCCCGATAAAACAAGCCGTTTCATTTAATTCCCCTCAGGAGCTTCCATATATCGCTCCCTCATCCTACCGAGTTTCTCATCGAGCTTTCGGATTTTGTCTTCAAGACCAGAATTCAGGCGATCATGAATGCGAAACGTTGCATTCAATAGTAGCCCGGCAATACTGTCCATTTCGGCTGAGAAACCATTGCCTCCATCATCTTTGTAGATAACGATTCTGTAGTTATCACCATCAGCTTCAATATGGTGTCGACTGAGCGCGTTAATATCATTGTGCGCATTACTACAGGCATAGCTGTATATGGAGAGGTACTCGTGCTGCAGCCCAGCCCTCTCAAACCTTTGTCGCACAGTTAAAGGGTGGTGGTTATTATCTTTTTGCAGAAGAAGCTTTTCCTGAAGTTCTTTCAGTATATCCTCAAGCCCTTTGTGTTCGTAAATTTCTTTTAAGTAAGGGTTGATTGCTGTGCTGCTCTCGATAAGTCTTTTTCTGTTGTGGGTGTTGGTTGCATCCAAGTGATAGAAATAGTCAGGATCAGCAATTAAATTTATAAAATCAACATAAGCTTCAAAGAATGACCTAAAAACGATCTGACCACTTGATATATGGCCAGCCTCTGCGAGTTTTATTAATCCACCCGTCAATTCAATTAGCCTTGCGTACAGACAGACAACTAGCCCATCCTCTTTAAGGTCCCTATTGAAGGTGAGATGTTGGGACCATTTCAAACATTTCTTATGGAGCTTTTCTACATATTCTAGCATACCATTTCCCCCAACCAATTGAGGACAAGCTTGTGCAGGCACAGGGCAGAACAATCCAACAATACTTGAGCATTTGATGAATGATCCAGATGATAGGACGATATCTAGTATTGGGCCAGTCTGGCGCGAGTTGTGGGGCCGTGTATGGCATTTAACTCGCCCTGATCGGTTCCTTCATATACTTGATGACCGCCTTTTAAAACCAGAACCTGACATACCAGACAATGAGCGTTGGGGGACTGGCTTGGGCCCATCTCATTATCCATACGTTCGTTCAATTAGTGGCGTAAGCCTGTTCGATTTCCGAGATTTTAACCCAGATAGCTATCAAGAAGAATATACGCAGAGTAATTGGTACTCTTTTGTTCCTTTCCCTAAGCATTGGGCTGGTGCTGTATGGATAGAGTTTGACCCTGAAGATGTTAAAGGCAATTTCATCTCAGGTTCACAGCTTGTTGCTGACTGGAAAAGTTCAGCATCATATTGTCGTAAGATAATGCCTCATATCGAGGCCGCCCATATAGGCCTGCTGCCTCTTGATCTTGCCCGTAGGTTTATCTTTATCCGCCAACGTGACGATGGCGATTTTTATTCATGGGAAAATCAAATTTTCGACCGAACCGCTTATGAAGCTTTGCAGTCGGAATGGAAAGAGGATTACGACATTGCAAGAAAAAGCATATGAAGGCTAGGGAAGTAGACATTTCATTGATACACCAAAGGGATAACTGAGAAATGACGGGGGCTGCAATTCATGTTGATACGGCATCTATTTCTACCCTTGCTCACTGTAATTATTTTGCATGGCTCAGCTTGGGCCAGTGACTGCGTGAAATATGGTGTTCAAGTTGAAATTTCGGGATTTTATGGTGAAGTTGTATTCCCAGGGCCTCCTAACTATGAAAATGTGCGAGCCGGGGATGCTTCCGAAACCGCGTCTTTTCTATTTCTGGAAAACGCAATCTGCATATCTGCTGGTGGTGATGAAATGGAGCTGGCTATTGCTTCAACCAGAGTGATTCAATTGTCTTGCCCGTCATATATCATAGGCTTGCTTCGCGATGCAGCAGGTAAACTCTCAAAGGTCAGGGGAAGTCTGTTTGCAGCTCACACCGCTCATCACCGAACTTCCGCACTAATCGCTTGTGGGGATTGAGCACGATGAGAACTATAGCGCTGTCAGTTGCTCTGTTGTTCGGAGGGTGTCTAGCAGTCATCTGGTGGGCGACATCACCGGTTGCTGCAGAGGAAGAAGGATTTTTCATTACATTTGGCAAGGATACAAAATCGCTTCACTTACCTCTTGGGAAAAGGACAGTAAGGATTAAGCCTGCCTTTGAAGATTACACCTTTATGATGTTTGATCTTTGCGAAGCCATGAAGCTTTGGCCACATGATTGCATGATATATCCGATGAATGGCAGCTTAGGGGGCAATGCCATTGCTACCATTGCAGATGGAAATCGAATTATCGTCTATGATAGAGAACTCTCACCTATCATCGGTGGTGGTGGCGCTATGGCTGTGATTGCTCATGAGATTGGGCATCACTACTGCAGGCACCTTTCTCAAAAAGTTCAGCCTCGACTTGAACTGGAGGCTGACAGGTTTGCAGGAGCTGCCATGCGCAAAGCGGGAGAAACGTTTGAGGCAACAAAGAGTGCACTATTAATTGTTAGCAAACGGCCCTCTAAAACCCATCCAGGTTATGCACAGCGTTTGAAGGCGATAAAAGAGGGGTGGGAGAACCCGCAAACAGCAAAATTGTGCAGACAATGAGATGGTTGCAAAAGCGACTTTTGGGCGACCTAATCAGCCAATATCTGTTGTGTAGCATTGTGCCCAACAAAAAACCTCTGATTTCTAAGGGGGATATTGGTGGGCGCACAAGGACTCGAACCTTGGACCCGCTGATTAAGAGTCAGCTGCTCTACCAACTGAGCTATGCGCCCGCACCAATTCGGGGGAATATA
>PKTQ01000306.1 GCA_002869085.1 Hyphomicrobiales bacterium
GACATCCGGTTATGCGGGGGTGTAGCTCAGTTGGTTAGAGCGCTGGCCTGTCACGCCAGAGGCCGCGGGTTCGAGTCCCGTCACTCCCGCCATTTCCTCCCCATTTCCACATCCACTCAGCGCAGCCTCGATGGCCGGGCGTTCATGCCTGCCGGTTGCCCATGCCTGCCGTCTTGAAACCCGAGCCGATGTGCCAAGAGCAACTTACCCAATAGAGCCTTATTTGAGCTATCGGTTTAGAATTCTTTCAGCTCATTCATGTATTGAGGAATTGATTGAAGGGGAAGTGCAATGGGAAGAGCAGCGTACGAGCGCGACCTGTGGTATGACAGACAGCATCTGTCCAGAAGTATCAGGAAAAGGACTTGGCTGGCGATCTCCCAGGACCTTGATCACATTCTGGTCAAGTTCTACGCCAAGCTGAAACGCACGGGATACAAACATATTCTGGACCGGGTCAATATAGAGGCCCTGAAGCGGAAACAGACCGCCCATTGGGAACAAATCTTCGTCTACGATATCGACAAAGCCTATCGCAAGCGCATCGACCGGATGAACAAGGTCCATAATCAGCTGGAAATCGAACCCACTCATTACGTCACCGCCTATCTCTATTTCATGAATATGTTTCAAAGAAGCATATTGGCCCATGCCGCCGGCCCTCATGAGGCCCACCAGATGATCAGCGCCATGCAGATCATCGTCAGCGACGACCTCTCCCGCTCGCTCGAGTCCTATTACCGCCCGTCCACCCTCCAGATTTCGGCCGATTTCGTCCATGCCTTTATGGACGACAAGGGCACTAGGCAGGGCTGAGCCGGCGCGGCGTTCCGCTGGCGCGCCGCTCGCGCGCCGCGCATTCGAGTGCCTATTTTGTGGGCTGCGCCGTTCGCCGCCAGAGGTTAGAATGGGCTGTGGTCGGCCGCCGGCCACCTGACTCAATCCCATCCTCCGGATAGCCGCCGCATGATCGCCGTTCTGCTCAAAACCCTGCCCTTTTTCGCCATCACCTTTCTGGGTTTTGCCGCCGTCAAATGGCGCCTGTTCGAGCCGGCCGGCATCAGCGGCATCAGCCGGTTCGTGATGTTCCTGGCCCTGCCGGCGCTGCTGTTCACCCGCCTCGCCACCGCCTCGGCCGAACTGCTGCTGAGTGGCCGCTTCATGCTGGCCTATATGCTGGCGGTGCTGCTGACCTTTGCCGGCGCGGCGCTGCTGGCCCGCTATGTGCTGCGCGCGCCGCCGCCCCGCGCCGTCCTCTATGGCCTTGCCGGCACCTATGGCAATATCGGCTTTCTCGGCCTGCCGCTCATTACCGTGCTGGTGGGGGATGAACTGGCGGTCCCGCTGGCGATGATCCTGACATTCGACCTTGTTATTCTGGTGCCGCTATCAAGCGTGGCGCTGGCGGCCGGCCAGGCCCGCACCACCGGCGCCGTGACCGGCACGAAGACCGGTATCGGGCCGGGGTTGGCGGCGCTTATGCGCAACCCGCTGATGCTCGCCATCGCGGCCGGAGCGCTGGTCTCGCTCGCCCGTCTGCCGGTGCCGGAGCCGGTGCTGGAGCTTTCCGGCCTGCTCAGCCGCGCCGCCGCCCCCTGCGCCATGTTCGTGGTCGGCGCGGTGCTGGCCGGCGGCAGGACCGCTGCCCATCCGCTGCCTGCGCTGGTGATGAGCCTCATCAAGCTGGCGGTGTTCCCGCTTGTGGTCTGGACGGTGCTCAGCGGCTTCGGTATCGGCGGCGTGTGGCTGCAGGCCGCGGTGCTCGGCGCCGCCATGCCGGTGGCGGCGGTGGTGACCATTCTGGCCGAACAGCACGATGTGCTGCCCGCTCAGGCCTCGATGGCGGTACTGATCTCGACCCTGGCTTCGGCGGCGACCATTGCCGTCGCCCTGACGCTCGTCTAGGGCAGGGAGTTCCACGGCTTGGGAATCAGCACCCAATGGCCGTTGACATGCACCAGCCCGTCGAAACTCGTGCCCTTTTTCTCGCCCGGCACCACGAATTTGAACACCGCGATGGTCACGTCGTCCTTCAGGTAGGGAAGCACTTTCTGATAGCCGCCGGGGAACTCCGCCAGCTCCGGCCCGCCCTTTTTCAGCCGGTCCGAACTGGTGACGGTCAGCAGCAGCGACGTCTGCCCCTCTTGGGGGCGGATGGCGGTGCGCGGGTCGGCCCACAGTTTCAGATGGTCTTTTTCCAACTGCCCGGCCAGAGGCTGGGTATAGGCAGCCTCGTAATCCTCCCGCTCGGGGCGCAGCTCCATGGTCAGTTGATGATGGTCCGCCTTGCCGTCCAGCAGGCGCTTCAGCAGCTTTTCCGCGCCCTGGCGGTCGCCGGTGAACTGCTTGCGGGCAAAGTCCGCCTTTGCCTGCTTCACCAGATCGCCGCTCTCGCGCAGATCGATGGCAAAACGCGCCGCGGTTTCGGTGGTGCAGGCGCCATAAGCCAGATCGGGCTCATTCTTGCCTTTCAGGGTCTTGATCAGCCCGCATTTCTGGTTGCGGAAGGCCAAAAAGCTTTTCTTCATCTTGGCGGCCTGCTCGGCCAGTTCGGGCGGCAGATCCTTCAGCATCGAATCCAGATGCCGGTGCAGAATGTCGAGCCAGACCTTCTCCTCGGTGCCGACGCAGACCACATGGCGAAACTCGCTATTGCCCCAGGCCGAATCGATGCACGGATTTGCCACCTTGCCGATGCAGGCATAATGGCCCGCCCCATCATTTGAGCCGGTCTTGTCGGCCTGGCTCAGGCAGGTTTCGATTTCCATGGTCGCCAGTTCCGCGCATACCGAGCCGGCCTTCATTTCATACATGTTCTTGGCCAGCGTATTCTGCGCGCCGAACTTATTGACGAACTCCGTTGCCGGGCCTTCGAAGCATTCGGCAATGCTCATGCCGGTTTGCGCGCCCGCCGATGTGTTCAGGAGGAGGGGGGTAAATATCAGGGTTGAAATCACGATGGCTATCGACCGGATTCTGCTGAAAAGAGTGATGGTTGTGCCGGTTCGTTGATTCATGACACCCTCCTGTTCAAAATCGATATGATCGGTTATTGCCTTATTCAACAGATGTAACACGGAATTGGTTCCCGATGTGTGACGATATGCGACAAAACGCCGTTCATCCGCAAAAATTCCGGCAAATCCGGCGCCTCTTGCGCCCCGGATGCCGGGCTCGGGGGCGAGGGTGATCAGAACCATCACCGCCATGGATGATGTCGCCGAGGGCGTGGCCCATCTCACTGCGGTTGAGCCGCGCTTTGCCGGAGTTGTGGACGCCTGCGGCCTGCCGCCCCTGCGGCGCGCCGATGCCGGGCTGGGCGGCCTCATGGCCATCATCACCGATCAGCAGATTTCGGTTCATGCCGCGGCGGCGATCTGGTCGCGCATCGAGGCCCGCTTCGCGCCCTTCGAGCCGGCTGTGCTGGCGGACAGCCCGGATGCGGACTTTGCCGCCTGCGGCCTGTCGCGCCCGAAAATCCGCACCATCCGGGCGGTTCTGGAGGCTTGCGGGCAGGGACAGCTCGATTTTGACGCCATGGCGGCGATGGCGGATGATCAGGTGGTGGCCATGCTCACCGCCATTCGCGGCATCGGGCCATGGACCGCCGAAATTTATCTGCTGGCGAATCTGGGCCGCACGGATGTATGGCCCAAGGGCGATCTTGCTCTGCAGGAGGCCGCCCGGCTGCTGTTCAATATGCAGAGGCGTCCCGATGCGGCGCGCATGCAGGCCATCGCCCGCAAATGGCGGCCCTGGCGCGCGGTGGCGGCTCGGCTGCTGTGGAGCCATTACCGGGCGGTGAAGTTCAAATCGTGACGCTGTAAGGAAGAAACCCGTGGTTCAGATATTTGTCGATGCCGATGCCTGTCCGGTCAAGGACGAGACCGTGCGGGTCGCCATGCGTCATAAGCTGGCGGTGCAGATGGTCTCAAACAACTGGATGCGCCTGCCGGATGGGCCGGATGTGCATCAGGTGGTGGTTTCGGATGGGTTCGATGCCGCCGATGACTGGATTGTGGAGCATTGCGCTGCCCATGACATCGTCATCACCTCCGACATCCCTCTGGCCGCCCGCTGCCTGGAGCGCGGCGCCTATGTCATCGACCCGAAGGGCGAGCCCTTTTCACCAAGCTCGATCGGTTCGGCGCTGGCGATGCGGGACCTCAACGCTCATCTGCGCGATATCGGCGAGATTACCGGCGGCGCTCGGCCCTTCGCGCCCCGCGACCGCTCCAATTTTCTCGGCGCTTTGGAAAACCTGGCCCGCCGCGCCCGCCGCGCCGCAGAAGCTTAGCTTTGCACGAATAGGGAACACGATCCTTCGACCCCACCGCCCTTAAGTCAAACTCCCTGAGGGCGGTGGGGCGGGGGAGCGGGGTGGGCAGGATCGGCAGACAGGTTAAATGTCCTAAAATCTATTCCATGATCTCAAAGCTGTGGGTGATGTCGGCGGTCTCCCCCAGCATGATCGAGGCCGA
>PKTQ01000066.1 GCA_002869085.1 Hyphomicrobiales bacterium
AGCAATTCGCCGGCGGCGAGCTGGCTCTTGGTGAAGGCGAGGGGGAATTCCCGGTCGAGGCCCATCACCTCGCCGGTCGAGCGCATTTCCGGCCCGAGCAGGGTGTCGACACCGGGGAAGCGGGCAAAGGGGAACACCGCCTCCTTGACCGCGACATGGTCCTGGCCCGAAGGCTTGATGTCGAAATCGCTCAGGCTGGCGCCGGCCATCACCCGGGCGGCGATCTTGGCGATGGGCACGCCGGTTGCCTTGGCGACGAAGGGCACGGTGCGGCTGGCGCGCGGATTGACCTCGAGCACGTAGATCTCGCCGTCCTTGACCGCATATTGCATGTTCATCAGGCCGCGCACATTCAGCGCCAGCGCCATCTGCTTGGTCTGGCGGCGGATCTCGTTCACCACCTCGTCCGGCAGGCTGTGCGGCGGCAGCACGCAGGCGCTGTCGCCGGAATGGACGCCGGCTTCCTCGATATGCTCCATCACGCCGCAGATATAGACCTCCCGGCCGTCGGACAGGGCATCGATATCGACCTCGACCGCATCGCGCAGATAGCTGTCGATCAGCACCGGGCTGTCGCCCGAGACGATCACCGCCTCGGTGATATATTTCTCCAGCCGCTCGGTGTCGCGCACGATCTCCATGGCGCGCCCGCCCAGCACATATGACGGGCGGATCACCACCGGATAGCCGATGCTCTCGGCAATCTCGCGGGCTTCTTCGGCGCTGTGGGCGATGCCGTTCACCGGCTGGCGCAGGCCGAGCTTCTGCAGCAGGGCCTTGAAACGGTCACGGTCCTCCGCGAGGTCGATGGCGTCGGGCGAAGTACCGAGAATGGGAATGCCGGCCTGCTCCAGGGCATGGGCCAGGTTGAGCGGGGTCTGGCCGCCGAACTGGACGATGACCCCGAGCAGCTCGCCGGCCTCCTGTTCTTTTCGCAGAATCTCGATCACGTCCTCGGCGGTGAGCGGCTCGAAGAACAGCCGGTCCGACGTGTCGTAATCGGTCGAGACGGTTTCGGGATTGCAATTGACCATGATCGCCTCGAAGCCCGCATCCTTCAGGGCAAAAGCGGCATGACAGCAGCAATAGTCGAACTCGATACCCTGACCGATGCGGTTGGGTCCACCGCCCAGAATCACCACCTTGCTCCGCGCGGAAGGGCGCGCCTCGCAATGGGGCAGGCCGGGGGTCGGCATCTCATAGGCCGAATACATATAGGCGGTGGGCGAGGCGAATTCGGCGGCGCAGGTGTCGATGCGCTTATAGGCCGGGGTGACCCCTTCGGCGCGGCGCGCGGCGGTGATGTCGGCCTCGGCCGTTCCCGAGAGCTCGGCCAGGCGCTTGTCGGAAAAGCCCATGGCCTTCAGCCGGGTCCAGCCGGCGGCGCCGGTTGGCAGGCCATGGCCGGCGATCTTCTGCTCGGTGTCGATGATGGCGCGAATCTGGCGCAGGAACCAAGGATCGATGCGGCAGGCCGCATGCACCGCCTCAATCGAAAAGCCGAGCCGCATGGCCTCAGCCACTTTCAGCAGCCGGTCGGGGGTGGGCTTGCCCAGCGCCTCGCGGATGATGTTCTTGGCGTCTTTGCCGCCCAGTTCGGCCAGATCCTGCTCGGTGAGCAGGCCGTGGCGGCGGCGATGCTGCGCAATGCGCTCATTGACCTCTTCCGTAAAGGCGAATTGATATTCGTTCAGCCCGCTCAGCCCGGTTTCCAGTGAGCGCAGGGCCTTTTGCAGACTTTCGGCAAAGGTGCGGCCGATGGCCATCGCCTCGCCGACCGATTTCATCGAGGTGGTGAGATAGGGCTCGGCGCCGGGGAATTTTTCGAAGGCAAAGCGCGGTATTTTGGTGACCACATAATCGATGGTCGGCTCGAAAGACGCCGGGGTGGCGCCGCCGGTGATGTCGTTTTCAAGCTCGTCCAGCGTATAGCCGATCGCCAGTTTGGCGGCGATCTTGGCGATGGGGAAGCCGGTGGCCTTCGAAGCCAGGGCCGAGGAGCGCGAGACGCGCGGGTTCATCTCGATCACGATCAGCCGGCCGTCATCCGGGTTGACGGCAAACTGCACATTGGAGCCGCCGGTCTCGACCCCGATCTCGCGCAACACCGCGATCGAGGCGTTGCGCATGATCTGATATTCCTTGTCGGTCAGGGTCAGCGCCGGCGCCACGGTGATGGAATCGCCGGTATGGACCCCCATCGGATCGATGTTTTCGATCGAGCAGATGATGATGCAGTTGTCCGCCTTGTCGCGGACCACCTCCATCTCATATTCCTTCCAGCCCAGAACCGATTCTTCCACCAGCACCTCGGTGGTGGGCGAGGCATCCAGCCCGCCCTCGATGATGCTGTAATATTCGCTCTTGTTATAAGCGACGCCGCCGCCGGTGCCGCCCAGGGTGAAGGAGGGGCGGATGATGGCCGGCAGGCCCACCAGCTCGAGCGCCGCCTGGGCCTCGGCCATGTCATGGGCGAGCGCCGAGCGCGGGGTCTCCAGGCCGATGCGGGCCATGGCCTTGCGGAACAGGTCCCGGTCCTCGGCCATGTCGATGGCCTCGGCTCTGGCGCCGATCAGCTCGACATTATTGGCCGCCAGCACCCCGTCGCGGCGCAGGCTGAGCGCGGTATTGAGGGCGGTCTGGCCGCCCATGGTCGGCAGCAAAGCGTCCGGGCGCTCCTTCTCGATGATTCTGGCGACGATCTCGGGGGTGATCGGCTCGATATAGGTGGCATCGGCCAGTTCCGGATCGGTCATAATCGTGGCGGGATTGGAGTTTACAAGAATGACCCGATAGCCCTCGTCTTTCAGCGCCTTGCAAGCCTGGGTGCCGGAATAATCGAACTCGCAGGCCTGGCCGATGACGATCGGGCCGGCGCCAATGATCAGGATAGAATGGATGTCGGTGCGTTTGGGCATGGGACTCTTCGAATGTATGTGAGAGTTCTGCGAGGTTTTAGAGAGGAATTAACGAATATGCCAGAGGCTTGAGCAGAAATATTTGGGAGCGTGCCCATGAAAGCGAAAAATATTGGAATTGCCGCCGCCTTTTTGATGGCCGGCCCGTTGTGGCTCGTCCTGGGCGGCTGCTCGGTCGATGTGCCGAAGGCGGCCGCCGCCGGGCGCCAACAGACCGCGCCCCAAGCGGCGATGACCGGCTTTCAATGCGTTTCCGGCCTGAATATGGGCCCGCGCTACGGCGCCAGGGCCGAGCAGATGGAACCGATTGCGGGTGAGGGCGGCTGCGGCGCCGCCTATCCGGTGAAGCTGATGTCGCTGGGGCCCGGGGATCGCATGGCGATCCAGCCCGCCGCGACGGTGAATTGTGGGCTCACCGCAGCACTGGCGCGCTGGGAGGCCGAAGTGGTGCAGCCCTCGGCCAGGCATTTTTTCGGCCAGAACGTGGTGCGGATCAATCAATGGTCGTCCTATGTGTGCCGCACCCGTAACAGTCGTCCCGGCGCCCGGCTGAGCGAGCATTCACTGGCCAATGCGCTTGATGTGGCCAGTTTCACCCTGGCCGACGGGCGGGTGGTCGCGGTGGAAAGCGGATGGCACCAGGCCGGCGCCGAAGGGCAGTTCCTGCGCACGGTGCACAAATATGCCTGTCCTCTGTTCGGCACGGTTCTGGGGCCGGAGGCGGACCGGCATCACACCAATCATTTTCATCTGGATTTGGGGCGCGGCGGCATCTGCCAATAACCCTGCCGGGCGTTTTTCAGCCATCGGCGGCGTCATGCGGCTTGAAAATAGTTAAACTATGTTCTGCGCCGCCTGACTTGCTCCTGACCCAAAATTCCTCCGGCAGGCCGGGTTCTTTTGGGCCATAAAACTTGCTCCTGACCCAAAATTCCTCCGGCAGGCCGGGCTCTGTTCAGCTATGAGCGGCGTCAGCTTGCTCGGAAATACCTTAGATATGTCCTTCGCCGCCTGACTTGCTGCTGACAGAAAACCGCTCCGGCAGGCCGGGTTCTTTTGGGCCATCAGCGGCGTCATGCGGCTTGAAAATAGTTAAACTATGTTCTGTGCCGCCTGACTTGTTGCTGACAGAAAACCGCTACGGCAGGCCGGGTTCTTTAGGGCCATGAGCTATGTCAGCTCGCGATGAAAATACGCTTGGCGGTCAGTCTTATTCCGGGGTTTCGCCGTCGAAATCCTGCACGCCGTGGGTGATGGCATAGCAGGCCAGGCGTACTGATTTGGGGATCTCGACCTTACGGCCGTCCCGG
>PKTQ01000247.1 GCA_002869085.1 Hyphomicrobiales bacterium
CCACCGCCACCATGGCGCGCGATCCGGTGCTGAAGGGCGCCTGGGTCCGCCCCGGCACCCATATCGACCTGATCGGCGCTTATAAGGCCGATATGCGCGAGGCCGATGACGCGCTGATTTCGGCCGGGCCGCTCTTTGTCGATGCGCGCCAGACCACCATCGGCCATATCGGCGAACTGACGATCCCGATCGCCAATGGGGTGATTACCGAGGACGCGGTTATGGGGGATTTCTACGATCTGATCGCCGGGGCTGGTCATGGGCGCAGCTCAGACCGGGACATCACCCTGTTCAAGAATGGCGGCGGCGCCCATCTCGATTTGATGATGGCCGGTTACATCGCCGCCCGCGCCGGCGTTTGAGAAGCGTTTCGGGCAGCACTCAGCCCTGGCCGAGCCCCATTTCCTGTAGCATCTGCCAGCCCTCGGCGGCGCTGTCGACCACCCGGAACAGCTCCGGATCTCGCGGCGAGATCATGCCGAATTTCACCAGCATGTCGAAATTCACCACATGTTTCCAATAGTCGCTGCAAAACAGCAGCACTGGGATGCGCGGGGTCTTGCCGGTCTGGATCAGGGTCAGCACATCGAACAGTTCGTCGAGCGTGCCGAACCCGCCGGGGAAGGCCGCCAGGGCATTGGCCCGCATCATGAAATGCATCTTGCGCATGCCGAAATAATGGAACTGAAAGCTAAGCTCGGGGCTGACATAGGCATTGACATGCTGCTCGGCCGGCAATTGGATGTTGAGCCCAATCGACGGGGCGCCCACATCCGCCGCGCCCCGATTGGCGGCCTCCATGATGCCGGGGCCGCCGCCGGTGCAGATCACATTCTCGCGCCGGCCATTGACCGGGTTCAGCGCGCCGCCCCGTTCCGACACGATGCGCCCGAAGGCCCGCGCCTCCTCATACCAGTGCGGATTGACCGGCGGCGCTGGCGTTCCGTCCTTGCGAAGGCGCGGCGCGGCCTCCGGCGGCGGGGTGCGGGCGCTGCCGAACACCACAATGGTTGAATTTATGCCCTGATCCCGCATGCCGAGATCGGCCTTGCCGAATTCGAGCGCCAGCCTCTGGCCGCGCATCTCCTCACGCATCAGGAAATCCGGATCCTGAAAGGCCAGCTTTCCGTTCTGCTTGAATTCTTCCGGTGGTTTCATGTTGCGGCAACTCCCCTGGCGGCGCCCATGCCGGTGGCGACTTCAACAATGGTGCCGCCACAAGATTAAAGATTGATGAGCTTATAGGCGCCGTATGCTCGAGGCGGTGATGCCGGCCAGTCCGGCCATGCCGGGTTCATCGAACAGGCGCGGATTTTTCAGAAAATCGAGCAGCATGTCGGTGCAGTCCACCCCCCAGAATAGCTCGCCCCCGGCGATGAAGCTCGGCACGCCGAATATTTGCGCCTGTACAGCTTCCTCATAATTGCGCATCAGCGCCGCTTTGGTCTCCGGCGCGTCGATCAGAGCTTCCGCATCCGATACCCCCAGCCGGTCAAGAATCGCCCGCCAGCCGGCCTCGCTGTCGGGCCGCAGGCCTTCGCCCCAGATCACATTATAGATGGTGTCCACCACTTCACGCCGGCAGCCAAGCGCCAGGGTCAGCCTGAGCGCCGCCAGTGGATTGAACGGATGGTGCTCCGGCATGCGATAGGGCACGCCCATGCGCTTCGCCAGCCAGTGCGCATGGCGATAGGTCAGCAATTGCTTGCCGGGGATCTCGGCCGGCCCCTTATGCTGCCAGTGCCGCAGCAGCCCGGCAAACAGCACCGGCCGCAGGCGGATATCGGCCAGCGCCGCCACCTCATCCAGCCGCCGCGACTGCAGATAGGCAAAAGGCGAGACATAGTCGAAATACCAGTCGATCCGTGCGCGTTCATGGCCCGGCTCAGCGTTCCGGCCGCTCATCCGCAATCGATCCTGTAGCGCGCCACCGCCAGGTAATCGTCTCTGACCGCATCCAGGATCGGCTTCAGCGCATCGGGCAGGGCGGGCGGCTCGCTCTCCGGCGGCGCGAACCCCGTCGAGTTCCACACCGCGTCATACCAGTGCGGCCCCCAAATGCCGTCACCGGGCGCCGGCCCGGCCGGCCAGGACAACATGGCCGGATCAAATTTGAGCCCGAGCCTGGCGCATAGCAGGTTCAGGGCCCGCTCCGGCGCGCGCCTGATATCGGTGGAATCGATTACCGGCGGCGCCTCGCCTTGCCGCTCGGCTAATGCCTCGAACATCTCGCGCTGGCGCCGGAAGCCCAGATCCTCGGCACTGACCGAGGCGCGTTTTCGGGCATAGCTCGCCAGCACCCGCTCCGGTGAGCGGATCAGGAAGGCGTTGGTGACCCGCGCCGTCCAGGAGGTGTCGAAGCCTTCCACCATATGCTGGGTCATATGTTTCTGATAGATGAGCTGGCATGGCGGCCGGGGCGGCTCCAGACAGGCGGAGATCACCGCATCCGGATCGGTGATGCCATCGGCGATCACCGCATCGCCCATCGGATGTTGCAGCCCGGTTTTGTTCAGATAAGCGGCGTAAAAGGGCTCGTCCCACACCCTTGTGCCGGCGCGCCGGCCAAAACTGCGCATCAGCGCCGTCGACAGATTGCGCGGCCCCGACCACATGGCGATGATCTTAGGTATCGGTTTCATGGCGCGAGCTTATCAGCGCAAAGCGGCCCGCGCTAGTCCGGCGCGGGCCGCTAAACATGGGTCTGTCAAGCGCGGCTCACTCCTTGAGGATAATCTTACCGTTGCGGGCAATGCCGTCCGGAACCGGGACATCGGTCTGGTCGTAATTGGTGTTCAGCACCAGATGCGGGCCGGCGAACAGGTCAACCCGCCGCGCCACGATCGCCGTATAGGCCGACTGGTCGGCAATCGGGCTGTCCGCATCGACAAACAGCCGGTTGCGGGGGAAATAGATCGTTCCCTCCAGCACCCGCGCATCGTCGCTCAGAATGGCATAGGGCAGGAGTTTGGTCTGGTTGCGGTTTTCAAAGAACAGCAATCCGGCCATCTCGCCGCTGGTGGGCGCGGTCAGGCTGATCGAAGTGTGGGGTCCGAAATAGAGGGTGGAGCCGGTGCCGGTGAAATAAAAGCCCACATGCTGGCCTTTCAGCGAGGCATAATCGTTCACGAACAAGGGGCCGTTCTTGATCACATAGATGCCGGGCTCAAGGGTAACCTCGGCCGCGCCGCCGATTGCCAGGCCGCCGCAATAGACGCCCGGTTTCAGGGTGACGTGGCTGGCGGTGAAGCTACTGCGGGGCAGCAGTGAATGGGAGGTCGTGTTCGTCAGGGCGTTGCTGGTGTTCTTGCCGCTTTCGCTCAGGGTTTCCCGTTTGATCGCTCGGCTGATCGTGCTGAAATCGGCCTTGAATTTGATGCCCATATCAATGCGCTTAAAGCTTTCCGTGCAATTGCCGATGGGCGGCGCCGCGCGGCTGATCAGCGGATCCGGCACATTGGGGCAATCGGTCATCGGCCGTGGCTGGTAATTGCTGACCGCGCCGGTATAGCCGCCCGATGTGCAGATGAAATCGGCCCGCATCAGCGCGCTGTCATAGGATACCAGCGACTTGCTGCCGGTGGCATTGGAATAGATGGCGCAGCCATTGCCGGTAATGCGGGCACTGCGCTGGAGCGTAATGGCCGGCTTGGCAACCGCCTCGTCGAGCCCCAGCAGGCAAATCGGCGAGCCGCCGACGATCTCGGCCACCGCATTGGCGGAAATCTGCCCGTCGTAGAATTTATTCATGAAATTCAGCTTCACAGTCTGGGTGGCCGAGACGGTGACGGTCAGCGGATCGGAGGAGGTCACGGCGTTGACGCTGACATTGCCGGGCTTGCCATTGAGATTGGCCACGACGCTGTTCTTGGCCACTGCCAGAATATTGCTCCGGCTGGTATTGGCCAGGCGCAGCTCGCGCACCGCGGCGATGGCGGCGGCGTCGACGGCCTGCTGCAAATTGGATTTCTGCAGAGATAGATAGCTGAAATCGACGGCGGCGCCGACCGACAGAATGACCGCGGGCGACAGGATCGTGAAGGTCAGAACCACATTGCCGCACTGATTGGCAAGAAAACGCCGACGGGCCGGTTGCCAAGCCTGCATAAGCCGGATTGTCAGCCGTTGGGTGTTCCTGATGCAGCGTGCGAAAGTCAGCTTACGTAAAGCCGAAAACAAATGACTGGCACGCCCCTGATCAGAAACTGAATGTTTC
>PKTQ01000341.1 GCA_002869085.1 Hyphomicrobiales bacterium
GATAATTCAATTGAACAGGTGCATCAGGTGGCTGAAAGAGCCTATAGGCGCGGACGGCGGGGTTCCTATGCCTTTAAACTGGAAGCATCGGACTTTTAATCCCGGCTGCTGCAAGTCTGACCAATCAATCTGTGATGGAACATCCACCTGTTGATAGGAAGCGCGCCATTCCTGAACAGCAATAAGGGACGATTTCTCGTCCCTTACTGAGATGGGGAAAGGCTTATCTTGGTTT
This sequence comes from Hyphomicrobiales bacterium, assembly GCA_002869085.1. GTDB lineage: Bacteria > Pseudomonadota > Alphaproteobacteria > Rhizobiales > BM303 > BM303. Next base: position 236 of record PKTQ01000341.1, read on the forward strand.
TGTTCCAGGGCTGTAGGGGGCCGCTGGTATCGCCCAGGGATTGGCATAGCCATAGGGCGCAGCACCCATGGCGCCAGGATAACCGCCATAGCCATATCCGGGGGCGCCGGCGCCGTAACCCGGCCTGCCACCTGCTCCATAGCCCGGATATCCACCACGACCATAGCCGGGATATCCACCAGGACCATAGCCGGGATAACCGCCATAGCCATAACCACGGTTGTAACCACGGCCAGAACCACGGCCAGAACCTGAACCTCTCATGTTGAAGTTCATGTCCCCATTGCCCCAGCCATTGCCGAGACCATTCCAGGGGCCTCCGCCCCATCCTGCGCTTGCCTGAGTGGTATATGCAGCGGCCGCCAGGCCCAAAGAGCCGGCCAGCGCAGCAGTCTTGAGAAGCTTGTACATAGGCTTCACCTTTCACTTTCCCTCAATTGATTTGATGCGCATCCAGGAGGGATCTTCTTTCCACGCTGTATCCGAATCTTCGTGATCCGGAATTGGAGTAGTGTTGATGGCGAGACTAAAAATGTGCCCTGAACAGGATGCCGCTTAACAAGCTGGCTTGGGGCAAGATTATTCGGTGGTCGGCAAATCGGGCTTCTCATCGCTCTCCTGGAGCGTGTCCTCAGCCGATTCTGATTTCGCTTTCCGGGCTTCTTCTTTTGCGGCGACCCGCTTGGCTTTTTTATCAGCCTTCAGCCGTTCGCGTTCCCGGCGGTCAAAATTATAGTTCGGTTTTCTAGCCATGGCCGTATCTCAAAGATCTTTGTTCATATCGCCAGGTCAACACCTGACGGTAGCGCGCGAGATGAGCAGATCCTTTATTGGACCTGCCCCGCTTAAACGCTTGCGCGTTAATCAATGAGCTTCAGGTTTTCGGCAGAAAATTTACCGTTTTTACCAGGCTGTTTGTCGAAGGACACTTTCTGTCCCTCATTCAATGTGGTCAGACCAGCGCTTTCCACCGCCGAGATATGGACGAAAGCGTCCTGTGAACCATCAGACGGCTCAATAAATCCGAACCCTTTCGCGGGGTTGAACCACTTCACTGTACCATTTGCCATGAGAATTTCCTTACATCAGGCGTTTCCATCCGCCGCCATACGTCATGTGATGGCGCGGTCGTCATATCGTCCACAATGTCAGGAATATCCAAGGTTTACGGCGGACCGGTCAATCCGGGCAAAACCAAACAACTGTATCAGGTATCATCTTGATATAGGGTGTCAGGAGCCGAATTGTCAATGCGAGTGAGCGCCCCCCAATGTCTGGACGGATATGCGGGGTGGTTTAAGCCACGTCCTGCATCTGCCTGCACTGCGCACAGCACTGCCCAAATTGGGGGCGCCGTTGAGGGGGGCGCCGTCACTCAGTTTTCTTCCGGCACACCCTGCCACAGCATCTGATAGCCGAGCTCGAAGGTCTCGTCGCAGAAATCCGCCAGCTCGCTGAACTTTTCCTTGAACAATCGGTCGGCATGGGATTTCTCATGCTGATCGAAGGATTTCCAATAGGTGACGATCGCCACTTCTCCGGCCTTGATCTTTTCCGCGCCCTCAGGCGGCTGGTTGTCCGGGCTCACCGAGCCTTCCGGTGACACGAAGCCGCTGTTTTTGAACACCTGTCCGGCGATAAAGCCGCCATTGTCGTCGCCGTAATTGTTTTTGACCACATTGCACATCTCGCCAAGGGTCAGCTCGACATCATCGATGGTGACGCCCTCTTTCAAATCGACCACATTGAACATCATCACACAGCCGAAGGGGATGGTTATGGGGCTGAACATCTCTGCATACACTCCGTTATTTTAGAATAATCCTAATCGAGAGAAGACATATGAATGTCGATCCGGATTTTCCAGACCTGGCGCGAATTATCGCAAGCCCCGCCGTCTGTTATGGGCGGGTGAAGACGAATTTTTCATCGCTGGAGAGCCCGGGGCGGAAGCCATAGCCGCCTTCGCTGAAATCCTTCAGCCCTGCGGGGGTCTCGATCCGGTTCTGGATCATGAAGCGGGCCATGGCGCCCCTGGCGCGCTTGGCGTGGATGCCGATGATTTTGAACTGCCCGTCCCGCTCTTCCTTGAAATCGATATCAAGAATATCCGCCTTCAGCCCCTTGCGGTCGATCACCTTGAAATATTCGTTTGAAGCCAGATTCACCACCGTTTTGGATTGGTGGCCCCGCAATTGCTCGTCCAGCGCATGGGCGATGTCTGCGCCCCAAAAATCATAAAGATCCTCGCCCTTGGGGTTGTGCAGCTTGCGGCCCATTTCCAGCCGGTAGGGCTGAATCCGGTCGAGCGGGCGCAGCAGGCCGTAAAGCCCTGACAATATGCGCAAATGTTCCTGCGCATAGGCAATCTCGCCCTCGTCCAGCGAGGCCGCGTCAAGGCCGGTATAGGTATCTCCGGCAAAGGCGAACATCGCGGCCTCGGTTTTGTCTTCGCCGGGTTTGGGGGCGAAATCCTGAAAGCGGTTGTAATTGAGCTCGGCCAGGTTTTCGCTCAGCTTCATCAACTGGCGCAGATCGGCCCGGGTCAGTTTCTTGGCGATTCCGGCCAGTTGGTTGGCCCGCTCCCGAAACAGCGGCTCCGAGCCGTCATAATGCCGGCCGGAAGCGCCGAAATTGAGTTTTTTTGCCGGGGAAACAACTGCGAACATGGGGGAGCCGCCTTTCGATCGAGATATCAGCTGCGCCTTGCGCCGGCCATTGGCATCAGTTGCCGTGACGGGCAGGGCGGTCGTCTCACACATAAGCCGCGGGCGCGGCTTTTTCAACAATCCCCCCGGTGCGGCAGGCGGCCTCAATTGAGGGGCAAAGCGCGAAAGGGTCTATTGGGGGCAGGATCGCCGAAGCGGGCCGGTTCGCTGGCGTTTCCGGGCGCGCAAGAGCTGGCCTGGCGGGCAAAGTTCATGGCCGGGGGCGGATGGGCTCAAGGGGCCTTGCGCAGGACACGCAGAAAATGCTCGGCCGCGTCTTCGAGCGCGCCGCTATTATCGATCACGCTGATCGGCGGGCCGGGCAGGGGATAGGCCAGCGCCCGGGCGATGCGCGCCTCTCTGTCGGCGGCGCTTTCGCGCCCGCGCCGCACCAGCCTTTGCCGCAGCGCCGCTTGTGAGGCGGATACATAGATCACATGCACCGGGCCGTATCGCTGCCGCGCCTCAATGATCACCCCGCGCGAGACATTGACGATCACATGCTGCCCGTCCGCCAGCAGGCCGGTGATGCTGGCCGGCACCCCATAGGCCAGCCCATGCGCCCGCCAACTGAGGGCAAAGCGGTTCTGCCGCTCCAGCCGCGTGAATTCCGCCTCGCTGATGCTGATATGCGGCTCGTCCTCTGCCGCCTGGGGCCTGGTGATGCTGCGGCGCGGAAAATGAAAGCGCGGCTCGTGTCTCAGCGCCGCCGCCGCTCGGCCGAGCAGGCTGTCCTTGCCGGCGCCGCTCGGCCCGGCGACCAGGAACAGGGTGCCGGCTTTCGTTTCACCGCTCATGGCAGGGCTCAGGGGTCATGTGATGCACGCTCCCGCGCGCCAGACGCCGCGAAGGGCCGGCGCGCCGGTGGTTGTCCTCGCCCGCACCATATCATCTCTCTGGCCGCTTAAGACAGCACTTCAAACAAAGCCGCCGCGCCCTGACCGCCGCCGACGCACATGCTGACCACCACATGGCGGGCCCCGCGCCGCCGGCCCTCGATCAGCGCATGGCCGGCCATGCGCGCGCCGCTCATGCCATAGGGATGGCCGATGGCGATGGCGCCGCCATTGACATTGAGCTTCTCCGGATCGATCCCGAGCCGGTCACGGCAATAAAGCACCTGGCAGGCAAAGGCCTCGTTGATCTCCCACAGATCGATATCGTCAATGCTAAGGCCGTGGCGCTCAAGCAGGCGCGGAATGGCGAACACCGGCCCGATCCCCATCTCGTCGGGCGCGCAGCCC
>PKTQ01000222.1 GCA_002869085.1 Hyphomicrobiales bacterium
CAAGGCGATCGTGGGGCGCAAGCCGCCGCTGATGAAGGGCATGTATGTGGAGGTGGAGCTGAGGGCGGGGCGGCTCAATGATGCGCTGCTGCTGCCGCGCAGCAGCGTGCGCGAGGGCAAGATCTATATCCGCAACGGCAAAGGCCGGCTCGAGATCCGCCCGGTCGAAACCGGCATGATGCTGGGCAGTTTCGTCATCATCCGCAAGGGGCTGAAACCCGGCGATGAGGTTGTGGTGAGCGATCTTAGCCCGGCGGTGCCGGATCTCAAGCTCGAGGGAAGCGAGGATACGGAACTGGCCAAGCGGATGGCGGCATTGGCGGGGCGGGAGACCGGCAAATGATCCGGTTTTTTACCGCCCATCCCACCATCGCCAATATCCTGATGATCGGCTTTCTGGTGCTCGGGGCGCTCGCGGCGCCGACCCTGTTGCGCGAGACTTTCCCCCGCATCGATCCGCGCTATGTACAGGTGAGCGTCACTTATCCGGGCGGGCGGGCCGAAGACATAGAAGACGCCATATGCGGGCGCATCGAGGATGCGGTCGACGCCGTTAGCGATGTGGAGGAAGTGGTCTGCGAGGCCAGCGAGGGCCGCGGCGTGGCCAAGATCGAAATGGTCGAGGGCGCTGATCTGAGCCGGTTCCTGGCCGATGTCAAAAACGAAGTCGAAGCGATCAAGGATTTTCCGGAAAATACCGAAGCGCCGGTGATCCGCCAATTGGGCCGCACCGATGCGGTGGCTTCGGTGGCGATTACCGGCCCCGAAAACCCTACGGAGCTGAAAGCCCTGGCCGAGGAGTTCAAGAGGCGGATGTTGCAATGGGGCGGCATTCCGCAAATCGAAATCGCCGGCTTTTCCGATCATCAGATTCGCATCGAAATCCGGGACGCGGTGATGCGCCAGCTCGGCCTGTCGATGGCCGATGTGGCCACCGCCATCAAACGCCAGAGCCTCGATCTGCCCTCGGGCGAATTGCTGACCGGAGACGAGGACATTCTGATCCGCTTCGCCGATGAGCGCCGGCGGGTCGATGAATTCGCCAGCCTGGTGATCGCGTCCTCCCCCCAGGGCGGGCGGGTCACATTGGGGGATATCGCCCATATCAGCGACCGTTTCGACAAGGACGAGGAGCGGGTGCTTTTCAATGGCCGCCGGGCCGCCCTGCTCAACATCACCAAGACCGAAAAGGAAGACACATTGCGGGTGATCGATGCGGTGTCGGCCTTCGTGGCGGCGGCGCAGAAAACCGCGCCGCCGGGGGTGAGGCTTCAGATCACCAATGACGGCTCGTCGATCGTGCGCGACCGGCTGCAATTGCTGATCACCAATGGCTGGCAGGGGCTGGTGCTGGTGTTTCTGGCCCTGTGGCTGTTTTTCGGCCTGCGCTATTCGTTCTGGGTCACCATGGGCCTGCCGGTGTCCTTTGCCGGCGCCCTGGCGGTGATGGCGATGATCGGCTTTTCGATCAATATGCTGACCATGGTGGCGCTGTTGATCGTGATCGGCCTGTTGATGGACGATGCGATCGTGATCGCGGAAAACATCGCCGCCAAATATCAGCGCGGGCGCAATGCCCTTGAGGCGGCGGTGCACGGGGCGAAACAGGTGTTGCCGGGGGTGCTGTCGTCCTTTTTCACCACTGTGTGCATATTCGGCTCGCTGGCGTTTCTGAAGGGCGATCTCGGCGCCGTATTGAGAGTGGTGCCGATCGTGATGATGCTGGTGCTGGTGGTGTCGCTGGTCGAGGCGTTTCTGATCCTGCCGCGGCATCTGCATCACGCCCTGGAACACAGTGCCGAGACCCCGTCCTTCATCCAGGTGAAAACCGAAGCGGCGGTCGAATATGTGCGCCGCCGCCTGGTCGGGCCGCTGGTGGAACGGGCGGTGCGCTGGCGCTATCTCACCCTGGGCTCGGCGGTGGGGCTGCTGATGATATCGGCGGCGATGCTGGCCGGCGGGGTGCTGAAATTCTCGGCCTTTCCGTCCATTGACGGCGATGCGATCGAGGCGCGGATCCTGCTGCCGCAGGGCACGCCTCTGAAGCGTACCAGTTCCGTGGTCGACCTGGTCAACGCGGCGCTGGAGCGGGTCAATAAAGAGCTCAGCCCGGCCCAGCCCAAGGGCCAGGCGCTGATCCGCAATGTGGCCGTCACCTTCAACAAGAACCAGGATGCGGGCGAGAGCGGCGCCCATGTGGCGACCATCGCCGCCGACCTGCTCAGCGCCGAGATACGGACCAGCTCGAATGACGAGATTTTCGCCCTATGGCGCAAATATATCGGCCATCCGACCGATGTGCTCAATATCAAGCTCACCGAGCCCTTTATCGGCCCGGCGGGCATCGCGTTCGATTTCAAGCTGAAGGGCGCGAATCTGCACGCCCTGAAGGCGGCATCGCGCCAGGTGCAGGCGCGGCTGAAACGCTATAAGGGGGTGCGCAATGTGATGGACGATCTGCGCCCCGGCAAGACCGAGGTCAGAATCCGCCTCAAAGAGAGCGCCAAGAGCTTCAATGTGGATGCGCGTCAGGTGGCCGATCAGTTGCGCGGCGCCTTTTTCGGCACCACGGTCAGCGAAATCCAGCGCGGCCGCGAATCTTACGAGATCGATGTGCGGCTCGACAGCGAGGATCGCAACAGCCTGGCCGATCTCGACCGGTTCAACATCACCCTGGCCGGCGGCACGCTGGTGCCGCTGTCGGCCATCGCCTCGATCAGCCAGGGACGCGGCTTTGCCCGCATCACCCGGGTCGACGGGGTGCGCACGGTCAGTGTGCAGGGCGATGTGGATGTGCGCTTCGCCAATGCCAATGCGATCATCAATGACATGAAGAAGAACTTCTTCCCGCAACTCGGCCGGGACCATCCCGAGGTCCGCATCGAGATCGAGGGTCAGGACAAGAACGCGGCCACCACCCAGAAATCCATGGTTCAGGGCTTCGCCACCGGGCTGATCGGGGTGTTCCTGCTGCTCAGTTTCCAGTTCCGCAGCTATATCGAGCCTTTGGTGGTGATGATCGTGATCCCGTTCGCCTTTATCGGCGTGGTGTGGGGGCATCTGCTGATGGGGCTGGAATTTACCATGCCGAGCATGCTCGGCTTCGTGGCGATGGCCGGCATTGTGGTCAATGACTCGATTCTGCTGGTCAATTTCATCAAGGATCACCACACGCCGGGCATGGCGGTGGCCGAGGCAGCGCCGCTGGCGGCCAAGGCGCGCTTCCGGGCCATTTTCCTGACTTCGGCCACCACCATTGCCGGGCTGATTCCGGTGCTGTCGGAAACCAGCCCACAGGCGCAGATTCTGGTGCCGCTGGTTACCTCGCTGGCCTTTGGGCTGCTGGCTTCGACCGTGCTGGTGCTGTTCGTGGTGCCGGCCTTTTACTCGATTCTGGACGATTTCGGCTTCAGCACCCTGTCGGAGAGCTAGCGCGTTTCACGTTTCACCTTGCCGTTGAATCTATTCCGCCGCTCTGGCGGCCAGCAGGGTGCGGCAGGCGGTGAAGGCGATGGCGAGCCACACCAGGGAGCGCAGCACCATGGCGGCCAATGTGCGCATCTCGAAGGCGCCGCCCATCAGGATATGCACCCCCAGCGCGGCGAAGGCCAGCATGGTGGCCATGGCGATGGCCATTGACAGGCGGCCGGCCCACAGGCGGGCCAGCCACAGCCCGGCCCCGGCCAGGCAATAGAAAAAGCCGGCAATAAAATTGAACCACAGGATGAACGGCACGGTGTGGCCGGCGGCGGCGCGGGCCGTCCCGTCGATGAACAGCACCTGCCCGCCCATGAAAATGGTCAGCAGCCCGAACACAAGCGCGATGATGGCCATGATGCGGAGCCGCAATGGAGTTGGCATGGTCATTCCCCTCATTGCCAATGGTGATAGGATCAGTCGCCGGCGGCCAGGCCCTCGCGGCGCGGATCAGCGGCGCCGGTCAGCCCATCCGCTCCCCTGATGATAATATGCACGCCGCTGGTCATCGGCGCCAGTTTGATTTTATGACCGCGCGCGGCCAGCCCCGCGCCCATCGCCTCGAGCTTCGAGCCGGTTTCGATCTCAAAGGGGCCGTTGCGGCTGCCGAAATTGGGCAGGCGCACCAGAGCGCCGGCCTCCAGACCCCAGTCGATATGGCCGAGTATGGTCTTCAGCACATAGAGAATGATGCGGCTGCCGCCTG
>PKTQ01000419.1 GCA_002869085.1 Hyphomicrobiales bacterium
CCGAGCTTCTGGGCGATGAAGTCAATGGTGAATTTGTGCTTCAGCGCCTTGCCGTCCCAGTCATAGGCCTTGACGAACTGTTCGTTGTCCTTGCCCTTCTTGTCCCAATTGGCCAGCAGGGAGGTGGAATAATACACCCGTTCGCCGTCCCAGCTCTGCGACACCATATTGACCTGAGCGCCGATCTTCTTGCTGTAGACCTGCTTGGGATGGTGTGGGTCGGAGATATCGAACAGGCGCGATGTGCCGTCCATGAAGGTGTTGACCCAGAGCTCGTTATCGTCGGCGGAAATGGAAATATCGACCGGCAGCGGCACCTTGGACGGATCGCCAATATCGGCCACCGCCTCGGCTTTCCAGGCGCCGTCCTTCTGCTTGTGGATCAGCCACAATTTGGACGTCAGGGCGGTCGAGGTGAAGGCGTAATTATTGTCCGCCCCCCAGGCCCAGCGGATTTCCAGCGGCGCACCCGGCACCTTGAACACCTGTTTGGGCTTGCGGCTGTGCAGGTCCCACAGGGTCACGCTGTTGCCAAAGCGCTTCATGGCGGCCGGATCCTGCAGCATCTTGCCGAAATCCATCATGTAATTGGACCAGCCGGTGAACGAGGAGGTCAGCATGGCGTTGAGGCGCGGCTGCACCCGGATGTCGTAATTATAGCCATCGGCGACCGCCTCACCGCCGGCGCCCTTCATTTCGCCCGGTTTGGGAACCCAATGGGTGCTGAGATATTCGCCCTCATTGCTGTATTCCACCAAAGCGGTCTGGCCGCCATGATCCTTGTCGTTGGACAGAGCCGAAATCATGATCCGTCCCGGCAGGGCATAGAAAGTGTGCGGCCCGACGGCGCCGCCGCTGGCCTTGACGAAATTGCTGATGGTCTTGACCAATTTCGGTTTTGCCGGGTCGGTGTGGACGTCGAAAATATAAATTTCGCTGTTGTCCAGCCCGCCGGCCCATAAATAATGCCGGTCATCGGTAAAGCCCGAATGATGGGCCTCGTGGCGGCCGCCGACCGAAACCGAGCCGATCACCTGGCCATAGGTGGGTGACTTGGCGCGCACATCGATGGTCACCAGCTTGTCGGATTCGTCGCCGAGCCCTTCCATGCCCAATGTCCACACATAGATGAATTCTTCCTGGCCGGTGATCTTGGCCATGTAAGGCGACTGGCAGGTTTCGTCCGCTGCCGCAAACTCTGCCGGCAGGCTGGTCAGTCCCGCGCACAGAATCAATGCCAAAGCCAGATATTTCCCGGTTTTTCCCGACTGTTTGAAAGCCGTTGTTATCATGATGTCCTCCCATAGACGTGTCATGGCCTGTCGGTTACTTGTGTTATATAGAACAGACCTGATAGACTAGAACTGATGTTCTAGAATTCACATTCTAGGTAGTGAAATATGACCAAGTCAATAGCCAAACCTCGCCGCAATGCCCTGGTGCGCAGCCAAGTGCTTGATGCAGCGGTGAAACTTTTTGACCAGCTCGGCTATTTCAACACATCGATCCCCGACATCGTGGCGGAATCGGGGGTCAGCATCGGCTCGATCTATCATCATTTCGGCGACAAGGAAGGGGTGGCGCGGGCGCTGCGCGATACATTGCTGGGCCGGGTCGAGAGCGACCTCGAAAAGATTGAGACCCGGCATGAAACCACAAGGGAACGCTGCCACGCCGTCATCGATCTGCTGCTGCGGCTGACCGAAAACGAACCTTCGACCATGGCCTATATGCTGCGGGCGCGGCATAAGGAATTCCTGAGCGGAGAGGCTCCGATCTGTTCGGCGAAACCGATGGCCAGAATGCGCGAACTCATCAGCCTCGGCATGGCCGGCGGCGAGGTGCGCGAGATGGCGCCGGATGTCGCCGCGGCGATGGTTTACGGACCGGCCCTGCGGCTGATCCAGTTGCGCCTTGACGGCCTGATCGATACGGCGCTGACCGAATATCTCGATGATATCTGGGAGATGAGCTGGAACGCTGTCGCCCTGCCCGCCTCCAGGGAGCAGATAAAGGTTCAGGCGGTGTCGACCGCATAACCCGACCAGTGGCGCACGGTCCTGAGCACCAGGCTGGACTGAATGCGCGAGACATTGGGCAATTGGGCGATGCAGTCGCGGTGGATGCGCTCATAATCCTCGGTGCTCCTGGCCGCCACCTTCAGCATATAGTCGGCCTGGCCGGTCATCAGATGGCATTCGAGAATCTCCGGCACGCGCCGGGCGGCGTCCTCGAACTGGCGCAGGATGTCCTGGCTCTGGGAATAAAGGCTGACCTCGACGAAAAATTCGATCAGATAGCCCATCTTCTTGCCGTTGAGCCGGGCGACATAGCCCTCCAGCACGCCGCGTTCCTCCAGCAGCTTGATGCGCCGGTGGCAGGCTGACGGCGACAGCGCCACAAGGGCGGCCAGTTCGGAGATGGGCTGGCGGCAATCCTCCTGCAGGGCCTTCAGCAGCCGCCTGTCTATCCTGTCCAGATTTTGGGTTTCCATTCTATTATTCCCGCTGATATTCGCATGATTTCCTGTTTATATCGCATATAGTCATATTTTTCGGAGCTTTTCCACCGGATATCCGTATAGAATGGACAATAAACATCAGGATGGAGGAAATGATGCTGATCGGTGTCCCCAAGGAAATCAAGAATCATGAATACCGGGTCGGCCTGACACCGGAGAGCGCCGGCGAAGCGATCCGCCACGGCCATCAGGTGATGGTGCAATCCGGCGCCGGCATCGGCATCGGCGCCGATGACGACAGCTACCGGGTTGTCGGGGCCGAAATCATCCCCGAGGCGGCGGATATTTTCGCCAGGGCCGATATGATCATCAAGGTCAAGGAACCGCAGGCGGCGGAGCGCAAGATGCTGCGCGAGGGGCAGATTCTCTATACCTATCTGCATCTGGCTCCCGACCCGGAACAGACCAAGGATCTGGTGGCTTCAGGAGCGATCTGCATCGCCTATGAGACGGTGACCAATGCCCGCGGCGAGCTGCCGCTGCTGAAGCCGATGAGCCAGGTGGCGGGCCGGTTGTCGGTGCAGGCCGGGGCCACGGCGCTTGAGAAGGCCCATGGCGGCCTCGGGGTGCTGCTGGGCGGCGTGCCGGGGGTGAAGCCGGGCAAGGTGATTATCATCGGCGGCGGCGTGGTCGGTTTCAACGCGGCCCAGATGGCAACCGGCCTGCAGGCCGATGTCACCATTCTCGACCGCAACCCGGCCACATTGGAGCATCTGTCCAATTATTTCGGGGCCAGCGCCCGGGTGATCTATTCCAGCAATCATTTGCTGGAGGAGCTGATCACCAGCGCCGATCTGGTGATCGGGGCGGTGCTGATCCCCGGCGCGGCGGCGCCGAAACTGGTGAGCCGCGAGATGCTCTCCACCATGAAGCCGGGTTCGGTGCTGGTGGATGTGGCCATCGACCAGGGCGGCTGCTTCGCGACCTCGAAACCGACCACCCATGACGCACCGACCTATGTGGTGGACGATGTGGTGCATTATTGCGTGGCCAATATGCCGGGCTCGGTCGCCCGCACCTCGACCTATGCGCTGAACAACGCCACCCTGCCCCATGCGCTGGCGATTGCCGACAAGGGATGGAAGCAGGCCCTGAAAAAAGATCCGCATCTGAAAAACGGGCTCAATGTCTATCGCGGCCGGGTGACCTGCGAGGCGGTGGCGCATGATCTGGGCTATGATTTCCTGCCGCCCGACCAGGCGTTGGGTTGAACATTTAAAGTGACAATCGGGGGCAGGCTTGCTGGGTTTTATTGAGTTACTTCCCAGTCCCGCGCCCCCTCCCAACCACCCCAGGATTGTAACTTGAGGGTGTTGGGAGGTGGCGCGGGAAGTGCGTGAATTTTCTGCCGATCCTGACGCATCATTGGCTTCTGCCGATCCTGCCCTCCCCGCTCGCTCTTTGTTTTGCCTCGCGCCAATTCCCTAAGGACCTGGGGTCCTTAGGTCATGGCTCCGGCGGGGCGGGCTAACGCCCGACGGCCAGTCGGCCTTGCCGTTCAGGCCCAAGGATCTGGCCCTGAGCGGTGGGTGCGTTCCGGCTAACTCCCTCCGTTCCGCCCGGTTCGGTTAATGCGGAGCGTTGCGGGCGCCAACCCCGAAGCGGCGGCGGTAGTCGCCGGCGGTGAGGCCGGTGATGGCGCGGAAGACCCGGCTGAA
>PKTQ01000268.1 GCA_002869085.1 Hyphomicrobiales bacterium
CGCGCATATCGGCCTTATAAGCGCCGATCAGGTCGATATGGGTGCCGGGGCGGACCCAGGCGCCCTTCAGCACCGGATCGCGCGCCATGGTGGCGGTGGAGATGATATCGGCCGTCGCCGCAGCGCGCGGCAGGTCCGCAACCGCTGAAACCTCGATATTGCCGGACTTGCAATCCAGCGCCAGGCTTTCGGCCTGCTCGGGGCGGCGCGCCCAGATCAGGATGCGCTCCAACCCCGGAAAAGCCGCGCCGTAAGCCCGCATCAGGCTGGCAGCGACAGTGCCGGCGCCAACGATCAGCAGGGTTTTGCTCCCGGGACGCGCCAGCAGGCGGGCGCCGAGCACAGAATCGGCGGCGGTCTTGAATTCGGTGATCAGGCGGCTGTCGATCACCGCGGCGAGGCGGCCATGCTGCGGCTCGAACATCAGCATGGCGCCCTGGACGGTGGGCAGGCCGTGTTGCGGATTGCGATCGAACACGGTGACCGATTTCACACCATATCCCAGCCCCTCAATATAGGCGCTGCGGCTGAGCAGGGTCGCATCACCGGGCCCCAGAAACGCATCGCCAATCTCGGCCTTTGGTTTCATATGCCCGGCGCGCAGTGCCTCGACCGCCTCGGGCCAGCTCAGCTTATGAGCGGTTGATTCATAAGTGATCACTTGGGCTTGCAATATTTTGCTCCTAAATCGGGATAAGCCATCTGGCCCTCGAGGACACCGAGGTCAGTTCCGGTGTCTGTCCGGTCGCCATCTGCGCGATCAGTGCGGCCGATCCGGCGGATGTGGTCCAGCCAAGCGAGCCATGACCGGCATTGATCCACAGATTGTCAAAGCCCCGCACCCGGCCCAAAAACGGCGCGCCGCTGGCGGTGGATGGGCGCAGACCGGTCCAGAATTCAGCTTTCTCCAGATCGACGGCGCCCGCAAAAGCGCGTTGCACGTAATCTTGCAGCATATTGGTGCGCTGGGCGGGCAGAGAGCGATCGAAGCCTGCAAACTCGGCCAAAGCGGTAACCCTCAGCCGGCCGCCATAATGGGCCACCGCCATCAGGGCGGTTTCATCGACAAAGGGATATTTCGGCATGGCTTCAGGCTTGAGGATTGGCCAGGTGCCGGAATAGCCTTTGACCGGATAGATCAGCGGGCGAAAACCGAGCGGACGGGTGAGCGCGGCGGTCTCGGCCCCGGTGGCCAGGATGAGCTGACCCACCGGAACGGTCTCATCGCCGATCCTGACGCCGCTCACGCGCCTGCCGTCGCGGGTAAAACCGGTCACCTCCGCTTCGAAACGAAATTCCACATCGGGCCCGGTGGCCAGACGGGCAGCCACATCGCAGGCGAATTGGCGGCAATCGCCAACCGCATCGGCCGGGCTGAGAAAGCCGCCGGCCAGGGTTTCGGACACGGACGCCAAAGCCGGATCGCGCGCCAGCAGGGCTTCGCGGTCCAGCACTTCGATATCGGTATCTCCATGGCCGCCAAGGGACGCGGCATGGCTCCTGAACTGGGCCTGATCATGAAACAGATAGAGCCCGCCATCCAGCCGCACCTGTCCGGACAGGTTCAATTGCGCGGCGATATCGGGCAGCAGCTTGCGGGAATAAGTGCTGAGCCGCTGCAGCTTGGCGGTGTTGCGCCGATGGGCGCCTGCCGGGCAATTGCGCAGAAACATCAGCCCCCAGGCGATCAGGCGCGGGTCGAAAAGCCGGGTGATGCGCACACCAGGCTCGCGGCCCACCAGGGCGCGGAGGATCGAGGCGACGGCGCCGGGGCCGGCCCAGGCGCTGGCATGGCCCACCGCGAGAATACCGGCATTGGCGTGGCTGCACAGTTCCGCCGGCCGGGCGGCCCGGTCGATCACCAACACCTTCTCGCCGCGCGCCGCCAGGGCCTGGGCGGTCATCACCCCGACAATGCCGGCGCCGATGACGATGGTACGCGGCGCGGTCATCAGAGCGCTCTCACCGCATCAGGCCCGAGGCTATGAGATCCGGCGGCGAAAATAAGCCGGTCCGGCCGCAACCAAACAACATGCATGTGAATTTCCCCCTGCAGCTTTGATCCTGGGGCGAAGCTTACAAGAGCGGGCCGCCGGCAACAATGCGATAGAAGGCAGACGTCAGCTCAGATGTTGAAAAGCGCCGTTCAGCACTGCCACATAGCCGATCCAGGACAGATAGGGGGTGAAAAACGAGCCTGTTTGCCAGTCCATGCGCCAGAACAGGGCGGTGTTAGCGGCAATCAGCGCCAGCAGCATGAGAATCTCGGAAAAACTGATCCCTTTGCTCTGAAACCCGAAAAACAGCAGCGACCAGATCAGATTGAAGCCGAATTGCACCAAAAACAGGTTGAAGGCACCATGGCGGTCGTCGGTTTCAGGCAGATGCCACAGGCGCCAGCCGGCCATGGCGGTGAGCAGATAGAGCCCACCCCAGACCGGGATGAACAAACCATCCGGACGGATTGCCAGCCGGCTCATCCAGCTCTCATTGCCGGTTGTCCCGGTAAGACCGCCGATCAACGTGACCGCCATGCACAGCCCGACAAAGCCGAGCAGCGCGGTGTGCGAGCTGTCGCCCTGGGCGTTGCCGCCGTTAAAGCCGGTATTGTAGTGCAAAGTGATCATGGCCTTGGTGAGTGGGTTGCCGCTTGTGAAGCTCGATATAGCTATATTAGCTTTTTCTAATTTTCATTGCAACTAATTTGCAATCTCTTGCCAGTCAGCCAATTTCGCTCCTCCGGCAGGCAAGGTTTGTTGTCCCAGATGCTGAATATCGGCCTCGGCCTGATCGTCATTGGCCGCGGGTCGGTGTATGGTCATATCGCTGCCCTAAGCCCCGCCGCCAAGCCATCAGGAGACCCGAATGACAGACAATCTTGCGCGCAACAAAGCCAATGCCCAGGCATTTTACGATATGATGTTCAATCAGTGCCGGCCGCGCGAGGCGGTCGAGAGATATGTGGGCGATGTCTATATCCAGCACAATCCGCTTGTGGGCGATGGCAAGGAAGCCTTCATCGCCTATTTCGAGCGCATGGGGGCGGAATTCCCCGGCAAGAACACCAGCTTTGTCCGCGCCATTGCCGAGGGCAATCTGGTGGTGCTGCATTGCCATCAGACCTGGCCCGGTGATGAGGACTATGCGGGCATCGATATTTTTCGCTTCGATGATCAGGGCAGGATCGTCGAGCATTGGGACGTGATGCAGGTGGTGCCGCAAACGGCGCTCAATGACAATGGCCTGTTCTGATATCTCACCCATGATTGCCGGCACAGACGGGTGGGGCTGCAAATTTCCTTGATCCTGCGCATTTGCGATCCCGCGCCGGCGTGATAAACCGGCACCCAATCTGACCCCCTCGCCCGCTTGCGGGCTTTCTTCCAGGAATGTTGCCCATGCTTCGCTCAATCGCTTTTCTCGCCGCCCTCGCCCTCCTGATACTGCCCGGCGCCGCCGGCGCGGCCTCCTCGCCGCAAATCGTTGTCAGCATCAAGCCGGTGCATTCGCTGGTGGCCGGGCTGATGCAGGGGGTCGGCACGCCGCATCTGCTGGTGGAGGGCGAGGACACGCCGCAATCAGTGAAGCTAAATGAGGCCAAGATGAAACTGCTGGCCGATGCGGATCTGGTGATCTGGGTCGGGCCGGAACTGGAAGGCTTTCTGGCCGAAGCGATGCAGAATATCAATTGCCGGGGCAGCAAGCTGGAAATGCTGTCGGTCGAGACCTTCAAGGTGCTGCCGTCGCGCAGTATGGAAGGGACGCGCGATCCTTATCTGTGGCTCGATGTGCGCAATGCGGAAGTGTTCGTCGATGTGTTTCATGACGCGCTGAAAGCGGTCGATCCCGAACATGCCGAAATCTATGCCAGGAACCGCTTGAGGATGAAGGCGGAGGTTGCCCAGCTCGACCGGGAATTCGAATATGGCTTCCGCGCCATCGCGGCCGGGGAAGGCTGGGCCTATCACGACACACAGCAATATTTCTCCCAGTCCTATGCGCTGCAGATCAATGATTTTCTGACCAAGGTACCGGGCCAGGAAGCCGATATGGCCAAGCTGCTGACCATCCGCAACCAGATGGCCGAAAAGGGCAAATCCTGCCTGTTCGTCGAGGCCGGCATGACGCGCTCGAAGCTTGAGATCATGACCGGCCTGAAGGGGCTGCGTGTGGCTGAGCTTGACAGCTTCGCCACCCGGATTGCCCCCGGCCCCAAGCTTTACGAGCAAATGATGCGGCATAATTTCAAAGCTATCAGCGATTGCTTCCAGGCCATCGGCGCGGTCTATACCGGCCCGAAAGTGCTCGCCAAAAAGCCCAAGCTGTAAAGCGGAAAGCTCTGTGAAATGCAGCGCGCGCCGCAACCACTTCAAGTGGTCCGATTGTTCTGGTTCAATGGAAGTGACTGAAATATGCTTTTGCAGGCTAATCATGACGGCAGGGGCTTATGCACAAGCTGGCCAGGCGATAAAAGC
>PKTQ01000155.1 GCA_002869085.1 Hyphomicrobiales bacterium
AGCTCGGTGAAGGCCTCGCCCTCGCCGGCGCACATTGTGATGGCGCTCCACACGGTCGAGCCCTCATAAGCGCCGATTTTGCTGCCCGCTTCTTTATGCGACCAGACGAATTTGCAGTGCCATTCATAGCCGCCATATCCCTCGCTGGAGATATAGCTGGCCCGGTCGTCCACCGGGTCGGTGCCCCGGGCCATGGCGCAGCCCGAATTGACGCCATAAAGCCCCTGCAGATCGAACTTCTCACCCGCCGCCGCTGATTCGCCGGCCCAGGCTGCCATCGATGCCCACAGAGCGCAAAAAAAGAATGTAAACAACTGTTTCATTACCACCTCCCATGAAAAATGCGCCCCATTTTGCGCCGGGCGCCGGGCGGGCGCAAGGCCCGGTTTGCCGCGCTCGAAGGGGGTTGTCAGGAGCGTGTCAAATGGCCGCATCAGGCCGCTTATGCGCGCTTGATAATTGTTAAGTTGCCCTCATCGAACTTGTCTAAAATCCTGAACATGATCGGACATGTGCTATCGCCCGTGTCCGGTAGGACCATATTATCTGTGGGAGGATAATTCATGAAGACTTTGACCGGCTACGGGGCGGTCATGTCGATGGCTTTTGGCCTTGGCATGTCAGCTTTTATAGCCACATCAAGCGCGCAACCGACACTTGACGATGTCATGAAGGCGCGCGGCTTAACGCAAAAAGATATTCTGGCTGCGGCCAAAACTTATGTCCCGACAGGCGGGCGCGATGAGTTTATCGCCATCAGCTCCGGCGGACAGAGCGGCCAGATTTTCCTGTATGGCATTCCGTCCATGCGCATCCTTAAATATATCGGCGTCTTCACGCCCGAGCCCTGGCAAGGCTATGGTTTTGATGATGAATCGAAAGCGGTGCTGGAAGCCGGCAATCTGATCAACGGCAACCGGATCACCTATGGTGACACCCATCATCCGGCCATCACCGAGACCAATGGCGTCTATGACGGCGAATATGTGTTCATTAACGACAAGGCCAATCCGCGCATTGCCGTTATCGACATGAAGGACTTCGAGACCAAGCAGATCGTCATCAACCCGATCATGAAATCGGAACATGGCGGTGCCTTCGTGACCCAGAACAGCGAATATGTCATCGAGGCGACCCAATATGCGGGTCCCTATGGTCATGATTATGTGCCGCTGTCCAAGTTCAACGAAGAATATCGCGGTGCGATCACCTATTGGAAGTTCAACCGCGAAAAAGGCCGCATCGAGCCTGAGAATTCCTTCTCGGTCGAAGTGCCGCCTTACAGCCAGGACCTTTCGGACGCCGGTAAGTTCGTCAGCCATGGCTGGTCGGCCACCAACTCCTTCTGCACCGAGCGTTATATCGGCGGCATCGAAAAAGGCCGTCCGCCTTTCGAGGCCGGTTGCTCGCAGAAAGACACCGACTTCGTGCATCTGGTGAACTGGAAGAAAGCCGCCGAGCTGGTCAAGGCCGGCAAGGCCAAGAAGATCAACGGCCACAATGTGCTGCCGATGGATGTTTCGATCAAGGAAGGCATTCTGTTCCTGATCCCGGAACCCAAGAGCCCGCATGGCGTCGACTTCTCGCCGGACGGCAAATTCTTCATCGTGGCCGGCAAGCTCGACACCCATGCCTCCGTGTATGATTTCGGCAAGATCATGAAACTCATCGAAGCCAAGGACTTTGCTGGCAAGGACCCCTATGGCATTCCGATCCTCGATCTGAAGAAATCTCTGCACACGCAGGTTTCGGTCGGCCTGGGCCCGCTTCATACCCAGTATGATTCCAAGCCCTGCGTCGTCTACACCTCGATCTATGTGGATAGCATGGTCACCAAGTGGGACTATTGCGAAGGCAAGGTGCTCGACAAGTTGCACATCCACTACAATATCGGCCATCTGATGACCATGGAAGGCGACAGCGCCAAGCCCCAGGGCAAATATCTGGTGTCGCTCAACAAGCTGGCGATCGACCGCTTCAACCCGGTTGGCCCGCTGCATCCGCAGAACCATCAGCTGATCGACATCTCCGGCGACAAAATGCAGCTCCTGTATGATATGCCGGTGCCGCTGGGCGAGCCCCACTACACGGTGGCGATTCGTGCCAGCCTGCTGAAACCCAAGGTCCGTTATTCGACCGGTTGGGACAGCCGCACCGACTCCAAATCCGCCTACCGGACCCGTCCGGGGCGCGAGAAGGTGGTGCGCAAGGATGGCGTGGTCCATGTCTATGGTACGCTGATCCGCTCGCATATCACGCCTGAGATCATCGAAGTGGAAGAAGGCGAGACAGTTTCCATCCATCTGACCAATGTGGAACGTGCCGAAGACGAAACCCATGGTTTCGCCATCAACGGCCACAATGTGAACCTGTCGGTCGAGCCGGGTAAGACCGTTTCGGCAACCTTCAAGGCCAACAGCCAGGGTGTCTTCCCCTATTACTGCACCGAGTTCTGCTCGGCGCTGCATCTGGAAATGCAGGGTTATCTGCTGGTGCGGCCGAAAGGCACCAAAGCGGAAGACGCGGCCCTGTCGGAAGGCCAGGCCTATACCGAAGCCGACTACAAGAAGCAAATCGCCAACAATGTCGCCACACAGGCTGTGATCGACTCTGTTGTGAAGTTCATCACCGAACGGAACTTCAAGGATTTCCCGACAGTCGTCGCTTTGGTCGAGGACGCGGTCGATCAGCTTAACTTCGCGGCGGAAGCCAAGAAGAAATCTGAAGAGTTCGCGGCCAAGAAGGACTGGCAGAACGCCACTCTGTGGGGTCAGCAATGGTTCCAGTATCAGGTGAAAACCGCTGATATGGGCCTGCGTGCCAAGACCCACCTCGAGCAGAACGGCGCCGTGGTGGTCAAAAAAGACAAGTAAGCCTGACAAGGCTTGATCGGACAAGAACAGCCGGGGGGGTGAGCACAGTCCGCTCCCCCGGTTCACTTTAAAAGATGAGCAGGAGATTCTAATGATCCATCGCAGCGCGACATCCGGATGGATGCTTGGCCTGGCCATAGTTCTCGGCCTCAGTGTCACCGCCATGAACACCGCGCCGGCCACTGCCGCCGAGCCGGCCAAGACGGAAGCCAAGAAGAAGAAAATGTCGCCCAAGCGCCTCTATCTGCGGCGCACATGCATTGCCTGTCATGGCAAAAACGGGGCGCGGTCGATTCAGGACTATCCGAATATCGCCGGGCAGAACCCGAAATATATGATCCGCCAGATCAAGGATATTCTGAAGGGCAAGCGCACCGGCAGCCCGGACGCCACCGGCAATCCGCGCGCCGACAGCATGCGCGGCTCCCTGGTGACCCCGGAAGGCGAGCACCGCATCTCCAGCGAGGAGATCGTGGCGATTTCCGAATGGCTGGCCGAACAGACGCCGGCCAAGCCCATACCGCTCGAAACACCGCTCACCGAAGACCAGGTGAAAGCCGCCAAGAAGCTGTACAAGAAAAAATGCATGTCCTGCCACGGCAAGGACGCCAAGAAAACAAAAGTCAAGGACTACCCGATCATTGGCGGGCAAAAACGCAACTATATTGTGACTCAGATCACAGATATCCGTTCAAAAGCGCGCAAGCATGGTAAGACCGCTACGATGATACCCTTCGTCAAGAAGCTGACCGAGGCGGAGATCAGGCTGCTTGCCGATTACCTTTCGCAAATTGACCGGAGCAAGTAAACTCGACAAGTCCGATTGCAATCGGACTCCCATCGTAAAAGGAGCCTACACATGAAAAGCTTTAAATTCCTAATTGGGACCGCGCTGGCCGCGTCCCTGCTGGCTGCTCCGGCCGCCTGGGCCTGGAACGAGGGCGGCGGCGAGCAGGACGAAGCCGCCAAACTGTTCGAAAGCTTCAAGGGAAAGAGCGAAGCGGAGAAAAAGAAACTCCATCAGGACGGTATTGCGGTCTATGAGATCTGCTCGGCCTGCCATCTGCCGGAAGGCTGGGGCGCCAAGGACGGGACCTTCCCGCAGATCGCCGGTCAGCACGCCGAGGTGATCATCAAGCAGCTCGCCGACATCCGGGCGCTGAACCGCGACAACCCGACCATGTATCCCTTCGCTCTGCCGAAGGAGATCAAGAACGCCGCGCCGGAAGTGGGCGGCGGGCCCTATGCCATTGCCGCGGTTTCCTATTACA
>PKTQ01000292.1 GCA_002869085.1 Hyphomicrobiales bacterium
GGCATGGCCATCCAGACCACTTCGGGGCGGGCATGTTGCTGCAAATGTGAAGTCACCGAGAGTTGCAGACAGGCGGTGAGCGCGGCGGCACTGGGCTTGACCGGTCCGAGCACGAATTGCGGGCGGGAAAAAGCGGATCGCATCACATCGCCCTCACCGCAGATGCCCACAGAACGGGCCCGCCGGGGTATGCGCCCCCATTTTCGGCACCACAGACCTTTGCTCCCACCCGGCGGCTGAAATTGATCCACGCCGCGGCAACGACCTGCTTCAGTCCTGTCAATAATGTGAATGAAGTCATGAAATATCTCCAATACTGATCCGCCCCAGCTTCACGGGCAACAACAGCCGCGAAGCAAAAAACGCCGGAGCCACGAAGGGCTCCGGCAANCACTGCAACTGCCCGCATCATGTCCCGCCGCTCTCCCACCTGGTGATTTAACAGGGTTGACGATCATTCAACCTTTCCGCGAGAGACATGATAAGCCCGACCTCAAATGGCGGGGATTAATTTTCACTTCCCAAGTGAAACCTGCTTTCAATATTCATCTTTTCTGTCTGTATTTATTATACTTTCTCAAACTCTCTTCATGGGGGTAATTCATGAAATGACCCTCATGACAGGGGCGCGCGGACAGGTTGTACCCGGGGGGGTGAATTCCGCTGACTGAAATGCGATTCCAGTTGAGGTCGATCACCGGAACATGGCCGATGAGCGGACCCACGATTTTCCAGATATGCGCCAATCTGCTATGATGAAGGCAAAGAAGGAGGTGGAAATGCCCCATAAGCGCCTGATCCCCACATCACCGGCCGGGCTGATGGTGGCGGCGGCATGCCTGGCCATGATGGCGCCGGTCCTGGCATTTCCGGGCACGGGCCTGGCCGCAGCCGAGACCAGGTGGCCGTCCCGGCTAGCGGGAGCGCAGCTTGCTCAACCCGTCATAGCCTGGACCTGCGTTGATAAGGGCAAGCGGTTGCGGCAGGGCGCCCAGGTGTGCCTGAACACGCCGAAGGGTCCACGCATGGCGGTTTGCGGCAAAGTACTGAACAATTCAGCTTGGCGCATCAGCTCAAATATTTGCCAATTGCAGGAACTGAGCTCCGATTAAAATGAGCGCCGCACGGACTGTTGGCGATTAGTCCGGAATGTCACCGTTTTCCTGCCGCCTATATTTAGGCTAATCTTGATTTTCCGTTAAAAAAGTGTTAATATAATAGCACCTGTCGAGGAGGTGAGTATCTGCTCATTTCAGGTGTGTGTCGGCTTCTACGCTGATGCGGCTATTCAAACGTACCTCGCTGATTCCATGACGAATGAGCATCAGTGGGAGTACGCGTTATGTCAGTATCTGATAAACCCCTTCGACCTGATTCAACTCAACAACAATCACAAATCAATCGAAGATCCGCCCTGCTCACAATGAGCGTGGCGGCCCTGTTAGCCTTTACCGGTCCTACCATCCTTGCCAGCCATGCAAGTCAAGCCGAGCCGTCAGGCGGCGGCGGTCGTGGTGGCAAAGGCGGAAAAGGCGGCCCCGGCGGCGGCCCTGGCGGCGGTGATGGCGACCATGGTGGTGGCCGTGGTGGTGGTCGCGGTGGCCAAGGTGGCGGTGATCGCGGCCGTGGGGGCCAAGGTGGCGGTGCTGGTGGCCGTGGCGGCGGTGCTGGTGGCCGTGGGGGCCATGGTGGCGGTGGAAGTGGCCGTGGTGGCCGTGGCGACGGTGGTGGCCATGATTTCGGTGGTCGCGGAGGCCGTGGCGGTCATGATTTCGGTGGTCGCGGAGGCCGTGGCGGCCATGATTTCAGCGGTCGCGGAGGCCGCGGCGGTTTTAGCCGCGGGCATGGCAGGATCTCAGGCTTCGACCGTACGCATGGCATATTTGACGGTTTTGGCCGCAGCGGTTCCAAACATAGCGGGTCCAAATGGGGCGGTTCCAAATGGGGCGGTTCCAAACGCGGCGGCTTCAAGCGTGGCGGTTTTGACCTGTTCGGCCCGAAATCCGGGCACAAGACCAAAGGCGGCAAGAGGTCGAAATTCGGCAAAAAATCCAGATTCGGCATGAAATCGAAATTCGGTCATCACCATAAATATGGCCACAAGCATAAATATGGCTGCAAGAAGACCAGAGTGATCGAGATCCGGAATTTCCCGTCCTGCGAAATCACCAATCGCAGCGGCATTAATTGCTGAGGCAGGAACATGTCGGGCGCCAGGCAGGGGTTGAGTATGCGTAGCCTGGAGCCATGACATCGGCTGCCATCGGATTTTTTTGCCGATGGCAGCCCCGATCGGGGGGTTGGAACGGGCAAGCGTAGAGTCCAGCCCGATTTCCGAGGAAGATCAGCCCCCGCCGCATCTTCCGGATACGGCCCCCCGGTCGGCCGGTGAGGCTCCATAGAACCCCTGGGGTCTCACAAGGCCCGATCTATCATGGCTCCCCGCTTGGCTTAGCTCAGTTCACAGGCATTTTCCGGCCAAGCTTTCGGCGCAGACCCGGCCGTCGATCCAGATCGCCTGGCTCCAGGTGGGCGCCGATTGCGGCGATGCGGCCAGGGCAAGAAGGCCGAGACATCCAAGAATAATCGGTTTCATGTGGTTGATTTAATGACACATGCTCAATTTGTTTATTTGTCCGGACCGATCAAGGCGACAGCGGCGCGCAGGGCCTCGGCGGTGGTGGCGAATCTGGTTTCGGGCGGCACCCGAGACAGCACGCCGAGGCGGGACAGAATATGGGCCGAATCCGTATCCAGACCGGCGACCAGAATGGGAAATCCGGCCGCTTGCCGTGTTTCCAGCAATTCATCAATGGCCAGCGCCGCGCTGACATCCACATGATCCAGCTGCGACAGATCGTAAACGATCACCCCGTGGTCATCCTCGTCCGGGGTGTCGCGCGCCACCAGTTCGCGAGCCGAGGCATAGGAGAAACACCCGATGAGCCGGGTCAGCAGGATATGTCCGTCGGCCCTGGCGATCAGGGCGCGCTCCTCATCGCTCATCTCGGCACTGCTGGTGGACGAGGTGATGCGGGTGATGCGGGCGAGCTCCTCACGCTCGCGCCAGCGGGCGGTGACGAAACCGGCCAGGATGATGCCGACGCCGACCGCCGTGATCAGATCGACCGCCACGGTGAGCACGAAGGTCATGACCATGATGAAGGAGGCTTCGCGGTGAATGAGATGCAGACGCTTGATGAACCCCCAATCGATGATATCCCAGCCGACTTTCAGCAATATGCCGGCCAGCACCGCATGGGGCACCCGCTCGGCCAGCGGCGCCAGGCCCAGCACCAGGGCCAGCAGGATCAGCGCATGCAGGGCGCCGGACAGGGGCGAGCGGCCGCCGGCCTTGATATTGACCACGGTGCGCATGGTGGCGCCGGCGCCGGGAAGCCCGCCGATGAGGCCGGAGACGAAATTGCCGATGCCCTGCCCGATCAGCTCACGGTTGGAGTGATGGCGCCCGGCGCGGGTCATGCTGTCGGCGACCAGCGAGGTCAGCAGGCTGTCGATGGAGCCCAGCACCGCAAGGATGAAGGCGGCCTGGACAAATCCCGGCAGGCCGTTCCAGGGGATTTCCGGCGTGATCAGCGATGGCAGGCCGGTGGGAATCTCGCCCAGCACAGGGGCATCGGGAAACAGTGTGCCGGCCGCCAGCGAGCCGAGCACCAAAGCCACCAGCGGCGAGGGAATGATGCGGCCAAGCGCTTTGGGCCAGAACAGCATGATGGCCAGTGACAGAGCCGATATCGCCACGGCGTCCCAGACGATGCGAGGCGGGATTTCGGCCCAGCCCCTGATGGCCGCCGCCGGGCCGCCGCTCACCGCCGGCAGTCCGAAAAAGGGCTGGATCTGCATGAGGATAATGATAACGCCGATACCGGTCATGAAGCCGGACACCACCGATACCGGGGTATAGGTCACGAATCTGCCGAGGCGCAGCACTCCAAACAGGACCTGAAACACTCCGCCCAGCATGACGATGGTAAAGGCCTCGGCCGGACTGTCGGCATAAAGCGAGATGACCCCGGCCATGACGATGGTCATCGGGCCGGTTGGGCCGGAAACCTGAGGCGCGGTGCCACCGAGCAGGGCGGCGAAGAACCCGACCGCAATGGCGCCGTAGAGGCCGGCGACCGGGCCGGCGCCGGAAGCAACCCCGAAGGCCAGAGCCAGCGGCAGCGCCACCACCGCGGCGGTCAGACCGCCAAACACATCACCCTGCAACGTTTTGAACATTCCGTCTCTCTCCCTGGAGCCGCGCCTTGGGGCGAGGCCGAAAGCCGCGGCCTGCCATGATGCCGGCTCCCATGGCATGGCGAGCTTGCTTACAGCATTGTTATTTTCATTCCGGCCGAAATTCAGCACTGTTTCCGCATTGGCGACATATCAGCTAGGGCGCGTTTAATCAAATCCCCCAACCACAATGGGCAACCGCACGGGCGAGCCCTTTTCGCGCGCCCTATAC
>PKTQ01000152.1 GCA_002869085.1 Hyphomicrobiales bacterium
CGCAAGACTGATATAATTGTTTCGAAATATTGAGATCCGGCCGCAAAGACCAGAAGAAAGGGGCTTTAGACCTTGAGGATTTCCATCTGGATCGGGCCCTCGGCCCGGCCATGGATGAACTGATCCACATGGGCATTGCCGCTCTTGTCGATCTCATTCACGCTGCCGCGCCAGATGATCTTGCCATGATAGATCATGGCGATATTGTCGGCGATCTTGCGGGCGCTGGCCATGTCATGGGTGATCGACACTGCGGTGGCGCCCATGTCCTGCACCAGATCGGCGATCAGTTCATTGATCACATCGGCCATGATCGGGTCGAGCCCGGTCGTGGGCTCGTCGAAAAAGATAATCTCCGGGTCGCTGGCGATCGCCCGCGCCAGTCCGACGCGTTTTTGCATGCCGCCCGAAAGCTCCGCCGGCCACAGCTCGCCCACCTCGGCGCCCAGCCCGACCTTGGACAGCTTTTCGACCGCCACCTCCTTGGCCGCCCGCCGCCCCATGCCGCGGCCCTGGATCAGGCCGAACGCCACATTTTCCCACACCGGCAGGCTGTCGAACAGAGCCGCGCCCTGGAACAACATGCCGATCCGCCCCATAAACTCCTGCCGGTCACGATTGGAGAAGCGCTCCGCTTCGCGCCCGTCGATCAATATGCTGCCGCTGCTCGGCTGCAATAGGCCGAGAATGCATTTGATCATCACCGACTTGCCCGAGCCCGAGCCGCCGATCACCACCAGCGACTTGCCGGCTTCCACCTCCAGATCGATGCCGTCCAGCACCGTCTTGTCGCCGAAGCTCTTGCAAAGCTGTTGAAGCTGGATTTTCGCGGTGGTGGTCATGGCATCAATCCGTGAAAATCAGCGAGGTCATCAGGTAATTGGCGGCCAGGATCAGGATCGAGGCGCTCACCACCGCATTGGTGGTGGCCCGGCCCACCCCCTGGGCGCCGCCACGGCTGTAAAACCCCTGATAGCAGCCCATATAGGCGATGATGAAACCGAACACCGCCGATTTGATCAGGCCTGAGACCACATCGTGCATTTCCAGGATGTCGATGGTGTTTTTCACATAGCCGCCCGCATTGAAGCCCAGGGATTTGGTACCGACCACGAAGCCGCCGAAAATGCCGATCGTGTCGGCGATTCCCACCAGCAGGGGCAGGGTGATGATGGCGGCCAGGATGCGCGGCACCACCAGATATTTGAACGGGCTGGTGGACAGGGTCACCAGCGCGTCGATCTGCTCTGTGACCCGCATGGTGCCGAGTTCCGCCGCGATCGCCGCGCTCACCCGCCCGGCCACCATCAGCCCGGCCAGCACCGGCCCCAGCTCGCGCACGATGCCGATGGCGACGATCTGCGCCACCATGCTTTCGGCGTTGAAGCGCGAGCCGCCCACATAAATCTGCAGCGCCAGCACGCCGCCGGTGAAAAATGCGGTCAGCCCCACTACCGGCAGCGAATTATAGCCGATGCGCATCATCTGGGTCAGCAACAGGCGCGGGTAAAAGGGCGGCCACAGGCCGTGCATCAGCGCGTTTTTCAGGAACAGGAAAGCCCGCCCCACTTCCTGCGCCAGATGCATCACGGTGCGTCCGATAAGGGCGGCAGGGTTCACGCGGTAAATCTCCAGGTCAGATCAGGGTCTCAGGCAACATAGACGCGGGCGTAGCGCTTGCCAAGGCTGGTCAGCACCTCATAGCCGATCGTGCCGGCCCGGCGCGCCACCGCGTCCACCGGCGCATTGGGGCCGATCAGTTCGGCCCAGGCGCCGCGCCTGGCGATCTCCGGGTCGATATCGCTCACATCCACCGTTATCAGGTCCATCGACACCCGGCCGATGATCGGCGCCGGCTTGCCGCCGATATAGACCATGCTGTCCTGGGGGGCGCCGTCCTCCCGGCCCAGATGGCGCATCAGCCCGTCCGCATAGCCGGCCGCCAGGGTGGCGATGCGCCTTGGCCCCGGGCAGTGATAGGCGGCGCCGTAGCCGACACTGCCGGCCCTGATCTCCTTCACCTGCAATATCCGCGCCTCGGCCAGCACCACCGGCCGCATCGGATTGGGGGCGTTCCCCACCGCCTCGCCGCCATAAAGCGCGATGCCCGGCCGGCACAGATCGAAATGATAGGATTTGCCGAGAAAGAACCCGGCCGAATTAGCCAGCGACGCCGGCGCCGGCGGCAACCGGTGGCGCAGGCGCTCGAAGCGCACCAATTGCTGCTCGTTCATCGGATGCGCCGGCGTGTCGGCGCAGGCCAGATGGCTCATGATCAGCGATGGGTTGAGGCGCTGCCACAGATCCGCCTGTGCTTTCAGCCGGTCCACATCATCAGCCAGCAGCCCGAGCCGGTTCATGCCGGTGTCGATATGCAGGGCCGAGGGCGCCGCCCCCCGGCCGTCCCCGGCCAGCTCCAGCCATTCCTCGATTTCTTCAGTGCAGCCGAGCACCGGACGCAGATCCCGCGCTATCATCTCCTGGCCGCCGCCCTGCAGCAGCCCGTCCAGTATATAAATCTCCGCTTCGGCCAGCCGGTCGCGCGCCCGCGCCCCTTCCTCGGGCGTCGCCACGAAAAACACCTTGCAGCCGGCGCCGCTCAACGCCTCCAGCGCCGGCTCCAGCCCGATGCCATAGGCATCCGCTTTCACCACCGCGCCGCAGCGCGCCGCCGGGGCCGCCTCGTCCGCCAGCAGCCGGTAATTGGCGGCCAGGGCGCCGAGATCGACCCGGAGACGGGCACCTGTTTGCATCAGTCGAAACGCTCAGGCAGATGGCTGTCCGGCGCCAGATCCGAAAAGCGGGTTACATCCGCCTGGAAATGCAGCTTGACCGTGCCGGTGGGGCCATGGCGTTGCTTGCCGATGATCACCTCGGCCAGGCCGTGAACCTGATCCATCTTTTCCTGCCACTCATAAAATTCCGATGTGCCTTCGGAAGGCTGGCGCCGCTCCACGTAATATTCCTCGCGGAACACGAAGGCGACCACATCGGCATCCTGCTCAATCGAACCTGATTCGCGCAAATCCGAAAGCTGCGGCCGTTTGTCATCCCTCGCCTCCACCTGGCGCGAAAGCTGCGACAGGGCGATGATCGGCACGTCGAGCTCTTTGGCCAGCGCTTTCAGGCGCTGGGTGATCTCGCTGACTTCCTGCACCCGGTTGTCATTGGAGCGCCGCGAGCTGCCGGTCAGCAATTGCAAATAGTCAACGATGATCAGGCCGAGATTGCGCTGGCGTTTCAGCTTGCGCGCCCGGGCGGCCAGCTGGGCCACGGTGATGCCGCCGGTCTCGTCGATATAGAGCGGCAGCGATTGCAGCTCCTGGGATACCCGCACCAGCCGGTTATATTCCTCCTCGATGATCCGCCCGCGCCGGATCTTGCCGGACGGCACCCCCGCCTGTTCGGCGATGATGCGGGTGGCAAGCTGCTCGGCCGACATTTCCAGCGAGAAAAACCCGACCACCGCCCCGTCCACGGGCTTCTCGCTGCCGTCGGGTTGTTTCTCGGTGCGGTAATTGCGCGCCACATGAAAGGCGATATTGGTCGCGAGCGCCGTCTTGCCCATCGATGGGCGCCCGGCCAGGATGATCAGGTCCGAGGCCTGCAGGCCGCCCATGCGCTCGTCGATATCCTTCAGCCCGCACGAGATTCCCGACAGGCCGCCATCGCGCTCATAGGCGGCGGCCGCCATCTCGATGGCGTCGGTAAGCGCAGTGCCGAAGCGTTTGAAATCGCCGCCATATTTGCCCTTTTCCGCCAGTTCGTACAGGCGCTGCTCCGCATCTTCGATCTGGGTCTTGGGCGGAAAATCCACCGGCGCGTCATAGGCCGAATTGACCATGTCCTCGCCGATCAGGATCAGATTGCGCCGGGTCGCCAGATCATAAATGGTGTGGGCATATTCCTCCGCATTGATGATCGCGGTGGCCGAGGCGGCCAGCCGGGCCAGATATTGCGCGCCGCCGATCTCAGTAAGGCTTTCATCATGTTCGAAAAAGGTCTTCAGGGTCACCGGCGAGGCCAGCTTACCCATGCCCAGCATCTGCGAGATGGTGTCATAGATGCGCCCATGCACCGGCTCGAAGAAATGGCCGGCCTGCAGAAAGGCCGAGACCCGGTCGAAAGCCGCATTATTGACCAGAATCGCGCCCAGCAGGGCCTGTTCGGCCTCGATATTGTTCGGCACTTCGCGAAAAAGCGCATCTTCTCCGCCGGGCGCGTCGTAATCATTGTCCACGGTGAACGGCGAATCATACTGGGCTGGGTCGGTCATGGGCAGACTATAGTTATCTTGTTCCCGATGATCAGGGCCTCGAATGGGCCGGCCGGGGGTTCTTCAAGCCTATCTGAATTGGCTCACAGCTTATCCACAGGCTTTGGACAGGTTTTCCACAAAGGGCTGCATCCCGTTACTGAAAATCGACGATCTCGCCGTTCCTGTCAAAATCCGGGCTGGCCATTTCAACGAATAAAGGCGCCAGATCCTCCGGCTGGGGGATGCTGGCCGGGTTCTCACCGGGAAAGGCCTTGGCGCGCAGCCCGGTGGCGATCGGCCCGGGATTGAGCAGATTGGCGCGCACATTGGTCTTGTTGAGCTCGGCGGCATAGATTTTAACCATCGCCTCAAGCGCCGCCTTGGTCACCCCATAGCCGCCCCAATAGGCCTTGAAGCTGCGCGCCGCGCCGGACGTGACGAAGATCGCCCGGCCGGCATCGCTCTGGCGCAGCAGCACATCGAAGGAGCGGATCAGCCGCCAATTGGCGGTCAGGTTGACATTGGTCAGAATCTGCCAGTCTTCCGGCCTGATATGGGACATGGGACCGAGATTGCCGAGCAGCCCCGCATTGCCGATCAGGACATCCAGCCGCTTCCAGCGCTCGAACACCGCCGCGCCGAGCCGGTCGATCGCCTCGAAATCCTGCAGGTCGAGCGGCACCAGGGTCGCCGAGCCCCCCAGCTCCGTAATCTCGTCGTCGAGCGCGGTCAGGCCGCCCTCGGTGCGGGCCACCGCGATCACATGCGCCCCGGCCCGCGCCAGCTCCAGCGCCGCCGCCCGGCCGATGCCGCGCGAGGCGCCGGTGATCAGCGCCACCCGGTCCTTCAGCGGTGCCGCGCTCATGCGGTTTCCGCCAGCAGTGACAATTGTTTCGGCAGGGTCCGGTCGGCGCGCGCATCGGTAAGCCGGGTCGGATAGTCGCCGGTGAAGCAGTGATCGGTGAATTGCGGCATGGCCGGATTGCGCTTTTCGTGCCGGATCGCCTCATAGAGCCCGTCCACGCTGATAAAGGCCAGCGTATCGGCGCCCAGATAATCCCGCATCTCATGGAGTTTCATATTGGCGGCCAGCAATTTGTCCGGGTCGGGCGTGTCGATGCCGTAATAATCCGAATGGGTGATCGGCGGGCTGGCGATGCGCATATGCACCTCCGCCGCGCCCGCTTCGCGCATCATCTGGATGATCTTCAGCGAGGTGGTGCCGCGCACGATCGAATCGTCGATCAGGATGATGCTGCGGCCCTTCACCACCGCCCGGTTCGGGTTGTGTTTCAGCTTCACGCCGAGCTGGCGGATCTGCTGGGTCGGTTCGATGAAGGTGCGGCCCACATAATGATTGCGCATGATGCCGAGCTCGAATGGCACACCGGAGCGGGCCGCATAGCCGATTGCCGCCGGAACGCCGGAATCCGGCACCGGAATCACCACATCCGCCGCCACCGGCGCTTCCACCGCCAATTGCTCGCCCAGCGCCCGGCGCACCTCGTAAACGCTGCGCCCGCCCAGAATGCTGTCCGGACGCGAGAAATAGATATATTCGAAAATGCAGGGCCGCGCCGGCACCCGCGGGAACGGGAAATGCGATTTCAGCCCGCTCTCATCGATCACCACCACCTCGCCGTTTTCCACCTCGCGCAGGAATTTGGCGCCGATAATGTCGAGGGCGCAGGTCTCCGAAGCCAGCACATAGGCGCCGTCGAGCTGGCCCAGCACCAGCGGGCGGATGCCGAGCGGGTCGCGGGCGCCGATCAGCTTCTTATTGGTCATCGCCACCAGCGAATAGGCGCCCTCGATCATCGACAGGGCCTCGACCAGCCGGTCGATGGTCAGCCGGTGATGGCTCTGGGCCACCAGATGCAGAATCACTTCCGTGTCGGAGGTGGACTGGAAAATCGCGCCGCGCTTCACCAATTGCCGCCGCAGGGTCTGAGCATTGGTCAGATTGCCGTTATGGCACACCGCGAAACCGCCACTGCTCAGCTCGGCAAACAGCGGCTGCACATTGCGCATCACCGTATCGCCGGTGGTCGAATAGCGCACATGACCGATGGCCGCATGGCCGGTCAGCCGGTCCATGATGTCGGGCCGGGTGAATTTGTCGCCCACCAGCCCGAGGCGCCGCTCGGAATGATATTGCGAGCCGTTGAAGGCCACGATTCCCGCCGCCTCCTGGCCGCGATGCTGCAGCGCATGCAGGCCGAGCGCCGTCAGCGCCCCGGCATCGTCATGCCCGAACACGCCGTAAACGCCGCATTCTTCGTGCAGACGGTCCTCATCAAAATCGATATTGCCGGAAAAATCCGTTTCAGAATGGCCGTCGGTCATGATCGTCATATCCGCGCTTTGCTGAGCTCATTGGGGCTTGTTGCCGGTGGCGCTCTCCAGCAATTGCTGCATGTCGCGTCGCTGAGACTTCTTATAACCATTATCGGTTTTCTTGTCAGGCGTTTTGCTGGCCGGGGCCGTTTTCGCCGGGCTTGCGCCCGCACGGTTGCTCTTGCCGCCCCCGGCATTCGACCTGCCCTTGCGGATCAGGCTTTCCGGGTCCGCCGGCAGCCAGGCCAGAATCTTCGCCCCCGCCGCCTTCATCACCGGCATCGAACGTGCCTGGGCGATCCAGTTCGGGAACTGGCGCGGCGGCACCAGCCAGACGAAGAACAGATAGGCCACCACGATCAGCAAAAAGCCGCGCACCACCCCGAAAATGAAACCGAGCGTGCGGTCAAGCGCGCCCACCCGGCTGTCCAGCACCTTGTCGGAGATTTTCATGGTGATGAACGACACCAGGATCAGCACCACCAGGAAGATGCCGGCGGCCAGCGCGATATCGGCCAGCCATTTCGGCTGCACAATGCCCCGGATATCGGCCTGGAACATCGGAAACAGGAACAATGTGGCGGCGGCGGCGGCGATCCATGAGACGATCGACAGCACCTCGCGGGTGAAGCCGCGCAACAGGGCGAGGCCGCCGGAAATCAGCATGATGGCAATGACAATAAAATCCAGAGCGGTCAATGGCGAGGCCATCTGGTCATCCTTTCACTGAATATGTTTTAGTGCCATCGCGGCATTCGGGTCCGATCCCCATCCCTCAGAGGGTTTGTTGCGGATCAGGAGGCCAATTGTCAACCCGGTTATGGAGCATCTTACGAAAGAGGCTCCGGATCACGATCATTGACTCTGGGCGCATTGGCGGCAATCCGCGCGGTCAGATCGGCCAGGGAATGGCAGGTATCGAGCCGCATCCGCTCCGGAACCGGCAGCGCTTTGCCATCGGGCTGGGCGGCCAGGGTGGCCCGCTCAAAGCCCAGCTTGCGCGCTTCGCGCAGGCGCGCCGCCGCATGGCCCACCGGACGCACCGCGCCCGACAGGCTGATTTCGCCGAACCACACCTCGTCTTTCGGCAGTTCAGCCCCGGTCAGCGACGACACCAGCGCCGCCGCCACCGCCAGATCCGCCGCCGGTTCGTTGATTCTGAGGCCCCCCGCCACATTGAGATAGACGTCATGGCCGCTCATCCGCACCCCGCAGCGCGCCTCCAGCACCGCCAGCACCATCGCCAGCCGCGCCCCGTCCCAGCCCACCACCGCGCGGCGCGGCGTGCCGAGCGGCGAGGGCGCCACCAGCGCCTGAATCTCCATCAGCACCGGCCTTGTGCCCTCCATGCCGGCATAGACCGCCGAGCCGGGCTGCGATTCGCTGCGCGTGCTCAGAAACAATTGCGACGGGTTCTTGACCTCGGCCAGCCCGCCATCGCCCATTTCGAACACTCCGATCTCATCGGCCGGGCCGAAGCGGTTCTTGACGGTTCTGAGAATGCGGTATTGATGGCCGCGCTCGCCCTCGAAATACATCACCGTATCGACCATATGCTCGACCACACGCGGCCCGGCGATCTGCCCGTCCTTGGTGACATGGCCGATCAGCGCCACCGCCGTGCCGCGGCTCTTGGCAAAGCGGATCAGCCCTTGCGCGGTGGCCCGCACCTGCGACACCGTGCCGGGCGCCGAATCGAGCGCCCCGTCCCACAGGGTCTGAATCGAATCGATGATCACGAATTGCGGCGTCTCCCCCTCGGACAGCGCCGCCAATATGGCCGCCATGTCGGTTTCGGCTCCCAGCTCCACCGGCGCCCCCGCCAGGCCGAGCCGCGCGGCGCGCAGGCGCACCTGGGCCACCGCCTCCTCGCCGGAGAAATAAACCACCCGTCCGCCCTTTTTGGCGATTGCCGCCGCCGCCTGCAGCAGCAGGGTCGATTTGCCGATGCCCGGATCACCGCCGATCAGCAGCGCCGAGCCCGGCACCAGTCCGCCGCCGCATACCAGGTCGAACTCCCCGATGCCGGAGCGGATGCGCGGGATTTCCGCGCTGCTGCCTTGCAGCGACACCAGTCCGGCCGGTGCCGTCTTGACGATTTTCAGATTGGGCCTGCCGCCAATGCCGCCCGTCTCCCCGGCTTCTTCCGCCAGGCTGTTCCAGGCGCCGCAGGAATCGCATTTGCCGGCCCAGCGCGTGCTGACCGCGCCGCAGGACTGGCAGACAAATTTCTTGGAGGGTCGGGCCATGGCGCTCTCATCTGAATCGTGAACACGAACAAAAAGAGAACATAAGCCAAAGCCGGCCAAAAGGCAAATCTATTCGGGCGCCGCCCTGCGGTTTGGGAGGCCCGTTACACGCCGCCGCTATGCACGATCTCGTAATAGATCGCTTCCAGCTCGTTCTTGTGCTTGGTTTCCTCATTGGCCAGATAGCGGAACAGGTCGTGCACCGGCCCCGCCTCGGTGCAGTCGGCCAGGGCGGTATATTGCTCCATGGCCGCATGTTCGCGCATCAGCGCATATTGCAGCACCGCCTGATCGTCCGGTTCCTCGCCCAGATCCGGCAGATGGATGCAGTCGGAAAATTTGCGGTCGCTGGCCGGGCGTTTGATCCGCGCTCTCAGCGCCGCCTCAAGGTCCTTGCGTTCCGACATTTCGGTAAACAGATTGAAATGTTGCTGTTCCTCGTCGGCCAGTTCCTCCACCAGATAGCGCAGATTCTTGCTCACCTTGGGAATGAGCGCGGTATAAAAATCTCGCGCCGTGCGTTCAAACTCGGTCGCCACCGCCAGAATCTCGCGCAGATTTGTCATGGCGCTGAGCCGGTCGAATTCTGAGCTCTTGGTCATGCCTTGGCCTCCTGTTCGCTGAACACCGCTTCAATGCTTTGCGCCACCCGGTGGCCGTCCGCCACCGCATGCACCACATCGGGGCCGTTGACGCAGTCGCCGCCCGCCCACAGCCAGGGCTCGGAGGTGCGGCCATCGCCGTCCACCTTGATCCGCCCCCGGTTCCATTCCAGCGCCTCGGTCAGCGCCTCGCCCAGCAGGCCCACATCCGACATCTGGCCGATGGCCTCGATCACCATGTCGCCCTTATGGATCATCTCGTCGCTCTCATCATAGCTGGGCGCGAAACGTCCCTGCTCGTCGAAGATCGACATCACCTTCCAGGTTTTCAGCCCGGTCACCTTGCCGGCCTTGGTGGTGACGATTTCCTGCGGGCCGCGCGCATCCAATATGGTGATGCCTTCCTCGCCGCATTCCTTCACTTCCACCGGATCGGCCAGGAAGTGGTCGAAATCCTCCAGCGCCGTCACCGTCATCTCGACCTTGCCATGCTTCTGCTTCTGCAGCCGCGCCATGGAGCGGGCGATATCCATCGCCACATTGCCGCCGCCGATCACCACGATGCGTTTGGGCACCGCGATATCCTCGCCGTCGGTGATGGCGCGCAGCAGATCCACCGCCTTGGTCACCCCCGCATTGTCCGAGCCCGGTATGCGGGTCGAGCGGCCCAGATGCAGCCCGATCGACAGCATCACCGCGTCGTGATCCTTCTTCAGATCCTCCATGCTGATCTCATCGCCGATGCGGCTGTTGCAGCGGATATCGACCCCCATGGCCTCGATAACCCCCACATCCCGGTCCAGCATGTCATAGGGCAGGCGGTATTCGGGGATGCCATAGCGGGTCATGCCGCCCGCATGTTTACGGGCTTCGAACACCGTCACCTGATGCCCGGCGCGCGCCAGGTCATAGGCCGCGGTGAGGCCGGCCGGGCCGGCGCCGACAATGGCCACCTTGCGTCCGGTGGCCGGGGCGGGCGCGCCGACAATGTCCTTATAGCGCTCATAAGGCACCTGATCGGTGATATGCCGTTTCAGCCAGCGGATGGCGATCGGGTCGCCCTCATAATGGGCGGCGCAGACCGTTTCGCATTTATGGGTGCAGATGCGCCCGCACACTTCGGAGAACGGATTGGTTTCATACAGCAGCTTCAGGCCGCGCTCATAATCGCCGTCGCGCACCGCCTCGATATAATCGGGGATCGACATATGCGCCGGGCAGGTGGCGACGCACAGCCCGCAGGCCACGCAGCGGTCGGCTTCGAGCTTGCCCATGGCCACAGGATAGCCGGCCACGATCTCATCGAACGAGCCGATGCGGGTTTCGGGCTCGAGCTCATGCATCGGCGCGCGCTCCGGCGGGCTCAGGCGGTGGCCCTCGGGGCGCCGATAGCCAAGCTCCGCATCGTCCCAGTGCTTCTTGTCGACGCCGGGGGTGAAGCGGAAGGCATCCGGGTCGGTGTCGACCCAGGTATAGGCGTTGGACATGGTCAGCGAGCCGGTCATGCAGATATCGACGCACAGGGCGCACCAGCAGCAGCGGCCGTAATCGATCCGGGGCCTGAGGCCGGAATCTTCCGGCGTGGTCTTGATGCCCTCGGCCGGCAGCATGTCGATCGCCGCGTTCTGGCAGATCGCCTCGCAGGTGCCGCAGCCGATGCACAGATCGATGTCGTTCTGGTGAAAGCCGCGATAACGGGCGCTGCCCGGCCGGTCATTGATCGGATCGATGATCGTCACCGGGTCGCGAAACAGGTTCTTCCAGGCTCTGAACGGGGAAATAATGTCGTGTACGCTCATTGTTATCTCTCGATTTCAGGCGGATAGGTGTGCAGCGACACCATCAGACCGGCAACATCGGCAATATTCACATTGACGATCATTTTCTCCAGCAGGGTCATGGCATGGGTGTAGGAGGGACCACGCACATTGATGCGGCGCGGATAGCCCGACCCGTCGGTGACCACATAGAAGCCATATTCACCGCGCGAGCATTCGCCGCGGATATAGGTCTCGCCATGCGGGATTTTCCAGTGCAGCACATTGGGCAGCTTGGACATCACCGGCCCCTTGTCCGGGATTTTGCCCATGATCTGCCGGATCAGGTCGATCGACATCAGCACGTCGCGCCGGCGCACATCCGAACGGGTGTAGATGTCTGAATCCTTCCCCGTCACCGGTTCGAAATCGAGCTCGGCATATTTCAGATAGGGCTGGTCCCTGCGCACATCCTTGGCCACGCCGCAGGCGCGGGCATTGGGCCCGGTGACCCCGTAACGGTCAATCAGGTCACGGTCGATCACCCCCACGCCTTTGGTGCGCTTTTTGTAGATCGCATTGCAGAACATCACGTCATAGACGTCCTGCATGGTGCGCTCCACTTCACGCAAGGTCTCTTCCATGCGCCCGGCAAAGCCCTCCGGCAACCCGTCGCGCACCCCGCCCGGCAGGATGAACATGTGATAGATGCGCGCTCCGGTCAGCTCCTCGAAGCGGTCCAGCATCAGATCGCGCACATAGGTGGTCCACTGGCCGATCACCCCCATGCCGAGGCTGCCCGACTGGCCGCCCATATACATCATATAGCTGTTGATGCGGCCCATCTCCAGGATCAGGGTGCGGATCCAATGGGCCCGTTCCGGCACCTCGATGCCGGCCAGTTCCTCAATCGCCGCCGCGTAGCAATATTCGTTGAAATCGGGCTCCGGCACGCAGATGCGGCACACCAGCGGGAAACACTGGATGAAGGTGCGCCGTTCCATCAGCTTCTCGAAGCCGCGATGCAGATAACCCACATGGGTGCGGCCCTTCACCACCTCGTCGCCGCACACGGTCAGCTCCACCGACATATTGCCGGTGATGCCGGGATGCTGCGGGCCCTGCCACAGCTTGAGATATTTGCCCGAGGTCAGGTCGATATCGAGCGAGCCGTCGTCTTTGGCCTGCGGATATTGGCTGCGGTCTGGTTGATAATGCGTCATGTTACGCCCTGTCCGGGTAAAGTTGTTCTTTCATATGCTCGGCCGGGTCTCTGGTTTCCCGTCCGGGCCGGTGCACGAAGTTCTCTTCCGAGAATTTCTTGGTGTCGAAATCGCGCCGATAGGGCGGGGGGCCGGCCCAGCCTTCGAGGATGAACTCCTCCATCACCCCGGGGCTGTCCGGGAAGTCGATGCCGAACATCTCCCGCAATTCGCGCTGATAGGTTTCGGCGGTCGGCCAGATGTCGTGAATGCTGTCCATGCTGGCCGCATCGCGCGGCAACATCACCCTGAGGCCCACATCGCAGGCCTCGCCCCGATTGTGCAGCAGATAGGTGAGCTGGAACTTGTTGTCCTCGATCCAGTCCACCGCGGTCAGCAGCACCATATGGGCAAAGCCTTCCACATCGCGCAGATGCAGCAGCAGCCCGCGCAATTGCGTCCGGTCCACGGTGATGAAGGCCAGGTTGGGCCGTTGCACGGTCAGCTCGCCGAGCGTGAAATGGTCCTGAAGTCTGCTATAGAGCTCTTGCATGGTCCTCTACCAGTTGTAATCGGGCATATCCCAGTCCAGGATCACCTTCTTCTGATTGGCCTTGTAGGTTTCGAAATTCTCGGCATAGAGATTGGCGCCTTCGCCCTTGCCGGCGCGGATGATTTTCTTCAGCTCTTCGAACCCGGCCAGCAGCGCCTCCGGGCGCGGCATGCAGCCGGTGATGTAGAGATCCACCGGCAGATAGCGGTCGAGCTGCTTGATTGTGTTGTAGCTGTCCCAATACATGCCGCCATTGATGGTGCATGAGCCGAGCCCGACCACATATTTCGGGCTCTGCATCTGCTCATAGGAGCGGATCGCCCGCTTCAGGGTCTTCACCGACAGATAGCCGGAGATCATCAGCAGGTTGGACTGGCGCGGGGTCGGCCGCCACTGCACGCCAAACCGGTAGGCGTCGAAGCGCGGGGTCATCAGCGGGCGCATCTCGATGGCGCCGCAGCCGGTGCCAAAACCCAGGATCCAGATCGATTCGGAGCGGGCCCAGTTGAACAGGTCCTCGACGATCTTGGCATAGGCCGGCGCGTGCACGCGCGGCGGGGCCTCGCAATAATAATCCTTGAGCGGCTCGACTTCGAATTCCTGGCCGTCAGGACCTTTGACAATGCGTTTTTGAAGTTCTTCTTTCATGTCATCTCACACCAGGACTATGGCGAGAATGCCGATTGGCACCGCCCAGATAAGGAACCAGCGAATGGAC
This sequence comes from Hyphomicrobiales bacterium, assembly GCA_002869085.1. GTDB lineage: Bacteria > Pseudomonadota > Alphaproteobacteria > Rhizobiales > BM303 > BM303. The sequence goes on from PKTQ01000152.1 coordinate 13,677, forward strand.
TGTTCGACGCGAAACCGCGGGAACGCCACGCCGACGAAAACCGAGACCATATAGATCAGGAACACCTTGATGAAAAACACCGGCCAACTTGTGGCGCCGCCGAAGAACAGATTCATGTAAATCACGATCTTGGCAATCGGGAAGATCACCCGGTTGGTCTGCATCAGCGCCAGATAGGACGAATGATATTCGGTCGGCGGGCCGATCGGAATCTCCTGCGGCGCCAGCACCACGTCGAAGGGCGGGCGCATCATCGAGCCGAGAAACGCGAACATCGCCGCCACCACCGCCAGCGGATTGGTGAACAGGGTCCAGTTGAGAATGCTGCCCTGCTGCGCCGCCACGATATCGGTGATCGACAGGGTCTGATATTGCAGCGCCACCGCGAACACCGCCAGCGCCAGCGGTAATTCCGAGGTGGTGACCTGCGACAGGCCGCGGCTGACGCCGATTGCCGAATAGGGATGTCCGCTTTCGCCGGCGCCCAGCGCCATGCCCAGCGAACCGAAGAAGATGAAATACAGCGCCAGGATGAGATCGCCGGCAAAAGACAGGTTCGAGAACATCATCGAGCCGTAGATCGTCGGCACGAACAGCAGCAGCCCGACACCGCCCGACAGCCGGAAGACCGGCCCCAGATAGAACATCACCCCATGGGTAATCGCCGAGCGAAGGGCGTAGTTCTTCAGCAGGTCGATATAGTTCTGGTAGATCGGAATGCCGTAGCGGCGGCCGACCCGCGCGCCGATCTTGGCGATCAGCGCCGTCATCAGCAATCCGTAATTGATCACGATGAACAGGGTCAGCAGTGAATAGGGGATCTTCACCCAGGTAAATTCCATGATTAAACCCCCATCCAGATCAGATAGACGATGACGACGAAAGCCAGATAGTGGAAGGCGTAGGTCTGGCCGTTGCCGGTATAGATGCGGCGCGCCACACCGGCGAAGCTATGCAGCGCATCAGCCAGGCTGCCCCAGAAATTGGTGACCAGCGGCTGCGCCAGGAAACCCAGCGCCTTGCGATAGGGCGCGAAGAAGTTCCACGCGAAATGGGTGGTTTCGGGCCGGTAGGGCCGTTCCGCCGAATAGACGATATTGAACTGCTTGACCCATTGCGCCTTGTGATTGAGGAACAACAGCCACAGGAACAATGTGGCGAAGATCGCCCCGGTCACGATCATGATCGACACCGGGCTCCAATAGCCGAAATCGCTGGTGATGGTCAGGCCTTCCCAGCCCAGAGCGTTCTGCGGGAAGAACTGGCTGATATAGGCATCCACCCGGCGCAGGGCCAGCCCCGGAAACACCGCGAAGCCCAGCAGGAACACCACATACATCATCTGCGGCACCAGGATCCAGAACGGTGCTTCCCGGACCCGCCGGTGCTCGTCCTTCAACTGGCCGAGGAACATGGTGTGGATCAGCCGGAACAGATACAGGAAGGCGATCGGGCCGGACAGGAAGATCAGCACCATCGGCAGCCGTGCATCCGAGCTCATAATGGCGTTGTAGAAGATCCAGCGCCCGCCGAAGCCTGAAAGCGGCGGCACGCCCGAAACCGCGATAATGCCGATCAGCACCGCGATGAACGACAGCGGCATCAGCTTGATCAGCCCGCCCATCCGGTACATGTCGCGGGTGCCGGTGCGCTTGGCGACGCCGCCGACCGACAGGAACAGCATCGATTTATAGATGTAATGGTTGATGACGAACATCAGCGCCATCAGCCAGCCGAGATGGTTCATCATCGCCAGGCCGAACAGTGCATAGCCCATCTGGCCGATCGACGAATAAGCCAGCAACCGCTTGGCGTCTTCCTGGAAGATGGCCATCAGATTGCCCAGCAGCGCCGACAACGCGCCGATCCACAGCATCACATAGGTCAGCTCGACCCCGTAGAACTGGGTCTTGCCCATCGCCGCGAGCAGGATCATCAGGCCATAGAGCCCGGCTTTCAGCAAAATGCCGGACACCATGGGCGAGACGTCGGTTTCCGCTTCCGCATGGGCGCCGGGCAGCCAGATATGCAGGCCGATGGCAGCGGTCTTGGTCATGAAGCCGATCGCCAGCAGAATGAACACATAGGGCGCGAACGGCTCGGCCACATCGGCCAGCGCCGCGATGGGATAGGGCAGGTTCCCCTGCGCCGCCAGCGCGAAGCCGGCCAGAATGGCGAAGGCGCCGCCCAGCGAGAACACGATATATGAAAGGGCATGCGGCTCGGACTTCTTGCCGCGCAGCATCAGGAAATAGGACCCGACGGTCAGGAATTCCCAGGCGGCGAAGAAGCTGAAGCTGTCCTTGGCGCCGATCAGCGCGATCAGCCCGGCATACATCAGCATCGCCGAGGTGTAAAAACCGGTGCGCCGTCCGCTCCAATTATAGCTGGCGAGCAGGATCACCGCGCCGCCGATCAGGATGATCGCCCCGAAGATCAGCCGCAGCGGATCATATTCGGGATAGCTAAAGACGAAATAGGCGACCATGCCGGCAATGGCGAGGGTGTTTTTGAGCCGGGCCGGCGCCCATTCGAGAAGCACGAACATCAGCGCGAACAGCAGCGGCACACCGTGCAGCAGATTGGCGTTGCCCGACATTTCGCCCCATTGATAGCCGATCAGCCAGCCGCCGAGCGCCGTGCCCAGCACCACCATCACCTTGCGCACCATGAACGAGGCCCGCTCCGGCGCCGGCTCGCGCTTGATCACATAGCCGAACCAGCGGAACAGATAGGTCGCCTCGATCAGCGCGCCGATGAGGATCAGCGCCACCACACCAAAGCGCCCCTCGGCCATCAGCGCATGCGCCAGTTCCCATTTGGCATAAAAGCCGGGGAAGGGCGGCAGGCCGGTCAGCATGGCGATGAAGGTGATGAAGGCGAAGATCAGCAGCGGATTGCGCCGCAGCACCGTCCAGGATTGCAGCGCGCGCCCTTCGATCAGCCCCGACAGCCAGAACAGGCCGGCCTTGGCGATGGCATGGGCCAGCAGAATACCGCCGGCGATATAGAGATAGTTTTCGCCGAGAATGTCGCGCTGGCCAATGACCACCAGCACCAGCCCGATCTGGGCGATGGAGGAATAGCCGAGCAGCCGCCGGTCATTGTCCTGGGCCAGGGCCAGGATGTTCGAGATCACGAAAGTGGTCAGGCCGATGAGGCTGGCGATTGGCAGCCAGCTTTCCCCGCCGACCGGCAGCACCTTGTCGACCGCGAAAATCGCCGCCGTGCCCACTGCCGCCGAGAAAATAGCCGAAAAGGCCGGGTGCGCGGCTTCGTAGATATCCAGCGCCCAGCCATTGGCCGGGAACGGCTTCAGCTCCGCGATCAGCGCGATGAACATTAAGAAGAAGGCCAGCATGCCGCTCTTCAGCAGTGCCGCCGAGGCGCCGGTCATGCCGTCAATGTTGAGCGTGCCGTAATTGTGATAGGTAAAAATGATACCCAGCAGCAGCAGGATCGAAATCACCTGCGACACGATCAGATATTTGAAGCCGGCGCCCAGCGCCCGCTGGTCTTCCGACAGCAGGATCAGCCCGCCCGTGGAGATCACCACCAGTTCGAAGAACACGAACATATTGAAGATGTCGCGGGTCAGGATGATGCCGCACAGGGCCATCACATCGATAAGCAGCACCGCCATCGAGCGCCGCCCCAGCCGGGTGAACGAGCCTTTCAGATAGATCGCGGACAACAGCCCGGTCAGGCTGACCAGCAGCACCAGCACCGCTTCGGGCAGCGCCACGCGCAGATTGATCGCGAAAGGCGGCGCGATGCCCGCAGTGAGCACATCAAAGGGCTCGGCGCCCTTGAAGCCGATCGACCACACCCAATCGGCGGAGATAAGCGTCATGAAGCCAAGCGCCAGCAGCGTCACGCCAAAGGCGGTGCTACGCCATTCATTGCGCAGGAAACCCAGCAGGAAAGCCCCGCCCAGACCGGCGCCGATTATGAGAAAAGCACTCGGCATCACCATTTCAACTCCCTGCATTTCGAAATATCGAGCGAGCGTTTGAGCTCGTAGAGTTTATAGGCATAGGCCAGCATCAGGGCGGTTATGCCCAGGCCGATCACGATCGCCGTCAGCACCAGCGCCTGCGGCACCGGGTCGATGATCCGCGCGACCGCTTCGGCCGCCGGCACCGCATTGTCCAGAATCGGCGCCTTGCGCCCCATCATGTAGCCGATCGACACCAGCACCACATTGGTGCCGGTATTGGCCAGGGTGAAGAACACGATCATGCGCAGGATGTTGCGATTGGTCAGCGCGCCATAAAGCCCCATCAGGATCAGGATGAAACCGGTCAGCATTGCGATATAAACCATCACTGCTCCTCCGTTTCGGACAGGTTGACCATCATGGAGCTGAATTCGGCGCCGACCTTCAGGCCGATCAGCGAGTAGATGACGGGAATGGCCCCGGCCGAGAACATATCGCCCAGGCTGCCCAGCGGCAGGATGCGGTTGTCGAGAAAGCCGCCGCCCAGCAGCAGGCCAATAAACCCGATGCCCACATAGGCCAGGCCCGAGCCCGATTCGATCACCGCGATCAGCCGGTGCGAGAAGCGCCGCAGCGGATCGGTCAGCAGCATCAGCAGCACCGAGGACGCCACGATGGCGCCGCCCTGGAAGCCGCCGCCGGGGCTCAGATGCCCCTTCACGAACACATAGACACCGAGCAGCAGCACCAGCGGCACCAGCAGCCGGCTGCCGGTATGCAGCAGCTCGCCCGAGGGCGGCCAGCCATGCTGGGCCTCGAAGCCGGGCTGGCGGTCACGCTTCAGCACCAGCGCGATGATGGCGGCGGTCAGGAACAGCACCGTCACTTCGCCCAGCGTATCGAGGCCGCGATAGGTCACGATGATGGCGGTGACGATATTGGCGGCGCCCACTTCCGACGCGGTCTGTTCGGCGTAATAATTGGCGGTGTAGTTCAGCACCGTGTCCGGCGTATATCCAACCATCAGCCCGGCAAACACCGCGCCGAGGCCAATGAGCAACAACAGGGCGATCACATGTTTAATCATAATTGCCACTCCGGATGCGCCCGAGCACGAAGAAGAACAGGAAGGTGGTGAGGCCGCTGCCGATTGCCGCTTCGGTCATCGCCACATCCGGCGCCGCCAGCAGCAGAAACATCACCGAGGCGAACAGGCTGACCGCCCCTGAGGCAAGGATGGCGATCGAGATGGTCCTGGCCCGGATCGTGACGATTCCCGCCACGATCATCGCCGCGGCCAGCAGCACCGACATGGTCAGCAACAGGGGGCTCATGATGGGTCTCCATGATCTTCGGCATAACGGTCCACTTCCGTCTCCGGGGTTTTCCGGGCGCCGCCGCGATGGGCCGCCCGCGCCAGCACCTGGGACGAGAGCGGGTTGGTGAACAGCATGAACAGGCCGATCAGAAGCAGTTTCATGCTCCAATCAGGCTGCATCAGGCCGATGCCGGCCAGGGTCAGCATGGTGCCGAGCGTGGTGGTCTTGGTGCCGGCCTGGATGCGGTTGAAGATATCCGGCATGCGGTTGAGGCCCAGCGCGCCGAGCAGCAGAAACACCGTTCCGGACACCAGCACCAGACCGCCGAGAATGTCGAGCATGGCCTGCATCACAGATTCCTCTCTAAATAACGGGCGATGACGATGACCCCGAGGAAGGACAGCAGCGCATAAACCAGGGCCACGTCGAGATAGATGATGCGCCCCTCGATCTTCGCCGCCAGCGCGATGCCGGTGATGGAAATGATCGTCAGCACGTCAAAGGCGATGACCCGATCCGCCGGTTTCGGCCCGGCCAGGAAGCGATAAAGCACCAGCAGGAAGGCAGCGCCGGCAAGCGCGGCGGCCAGATATATTAGCAGATCAACCATACATCACCTCCAGATGCCGCTCGAAACCTTCCACAATCGCCTGGGTCGCGCCTTCGATATCGGCCGATTCCAGGGTCACCCAATGGATGTACAGCCATTCATCCTCCAGCTCGATCGTCAGCGTGCCCGGGGTCAGGGTGATCGAATTGGCCAGCAGCAGGCGGCCCATCCGGCTTTTCAGCTTTGTACGCACCTTGACGATGCCGGGATTGATCGGCAGGTCGGGCTCCAGAACGATCCGGGCCAGCCGGAGGTTCGATTTGACCAGCTCCTTCAGGAAAAACGCCACATAGCTGAGCGTCGCCATCAGGGCTTGCGGGGTGAAACGGAACTCGGACAGAAAAGATAGGCTGTCGCGGAAGAAATAAACGATGATCAGCGAAGCGCCGACCCCCACGATGAAACTGTCGAGTGCGAATGTGCCGTTCAGCAGCATCCAGAACAGGATGAGCGTGATGAACAGCTTGGCTGAAATTTGCGCTTTGCTCATGGATTGACTATCCGCTCGCTTGCCGCCCGGCGGCAGGGGCGGCCCGCATCGGCCTTGATGAAATGATACAAGATCATCTCCTGTTGCTCGAAAGCCGAAACTTGGCTCTTCGCCCCGATATCGGCGACTATATGTATGGTATTCATCAGAGTACTGGCGGATTCCACCCGGGCCTTGGCTGTTGCCAAACCCCTTTATCCTCACCAATTTAGACGTGAATCAACTCGGAACTAACTGTGCATATATTAGCGAATTGGCATGTATTGTACATGGTGAGAATTGTCGCACCTTTTTGAAACTGTGCAACAATTTGCGGGTGAAAAGAGCACCGAGTACGCTTGCTTGCGGGGTGGATGCAACAATGGTGTTGCAATCGGGCCAAAATGGCCTTCCCGCCGGGACGGCAGGGCCTGGGTCAAGAAAAAACCATGCCGGCGGCAGCTTCAGGATCAAGGCGATCCTTCAGCCGCGCCAGCATGGTCCGGGGGTGCTGTGTATATGGGCGCGAGGCCCGCGCGGAGCGCGGGCCGGCAAGGGTTGTCAGCGGGTCAATGCGCGATCAGACGCAGCCGCGCGGCTTGGGCAGGCCGCCATATTTGGTGATCGGCTTCATCGGCCCGGTCAGCCACAGATCGAACACCTCTTTTTTCTTGGCGCCGATATGCTTGATGAAAATGCGAATCGGCGGCACCGACTGAGTCTCATCGTAATATTCGCGCGCCTTCAGGATATGATCCCATTTCTCTTCGGTCAGCTCGACGCCGTCCTCCTCCGCCATGGCGCGGGCGATTTCCGGTGTCCAGTCATCCATGCTCAACAAATAGCCGTCGCCGTCGCGCGCCGGAATTTCAATGCTCATAATCCGTCCCTCATTCCTCAAAAGGCCTAAAATCTCATAAGGGGAGTTACACCCCTCAATCTCTCATATAATAAGAGGTGAATATATTACAAATTGGAATTATAAAAAACTGAAAAATATTTTCACCGCTTTACCGGACGTCCTGCCGGGCCAGCGTCAACGCGCGCATTTGATGCAATGGCTGGCTGCCGGATCGATTTCGAGCCTTTTTTCGGCAATGTCCTCGCCGCATTGCACGCACATCCCGTATTCGTCCTCCTCGAGGCGCTGCAGCGCCGCGGTCAGGCGCATGATCTCGATCTCGCGCTGGCGCTCGGTGGCCTGGGCCATCGCCTGGGCCTGCATGGCGTCCATGCGCGACAGGCGGCCGACGCTCTGCTGGTCGAGGGTCACCGCGGCGCGCGCATCGGCCGACATGGCGCTCAGCGATTGCAGCTCATGGCGCCTGTCGATCAGTCTGGCGCGGATCGCCGCCTTGTCGTTCATCGCCCGATCTCCTCAGTGGGGCGCCATTCGGCCCATTTGCGCCCGGCATGGTCCGCCGGCTGAAAAATCCAGTCCCGGCATGTACAAACCCTATCATTATTGCCGGCCGGCGGGCTATATATCTTTGGCCGGCCGCGAAAGGGCCGCGCCCGTTCCATTGCGGACAGCATAACCGCCAACCAGGAAAGCCCCCATGTCGAGTCACGCCCCCCAACGCCGCCTTACCGCTCCCGATATCGCCGCCCGCAAGGGTGGGGAGCCGATTGTCTCCCTGACCGCCTATCACGCCCATACCGCCGGGATGATCGACCCATTCGTGGACTTTCTGCTGGTCGGCGATTCGCTCGGCATGGTCATGCATGGCTATGGCAACACCGTCCCGGTGCCGCTCGATCTGATGATCATGCATGGCCAGGCGGTGGTGCGCGGCTCCTCGCGCGCCCTGGTGGTCGTCGATATGCCGTTCGGCTCCTATGAGGAGAGCCCGGCCGTGGCCTTCCGCAACGCCGCCCGGGTGATGAAGGAAACCGGCTGCGGCGCCATCAAGCTCGAAGGCGGCGCGCGCATGGCCGAAACCATCACCTATCTGACCGAGCGCGGCATTCCGGTGATGGGCCATATCGGCCTCACCCCCCAATCTTTTCACACCATGGGCGGCTTCAAAACCCAGGGACGCCGCCAGCAGGACTGGGCCCGGCTGGAAGCGGACGCCGCGGCGGTGGCCGCCGCCGGCGCTTTTGCGGTGGTGCTCGAGGCCATGGCCGAGCCGCTGGCCGCCCGCATCAGCCGCGACATCCCCATCCCGACCATCGGCATCGGCGCCTCGGCCGATTGCGACGGGCAGATTCTGGTGCTTGAGGACATGCTCGGCCTCAGCCCGCGCGTGCCGAAATTCGTCCGCCAGTTCGCCGACCTGCGCCGCGAGATCGAAAAAGCCGCCAAATCCTATGGTGAGGCGGTGCGCGGGCGCAGCTTTCCCGGTCCCGAACACATCTATGACATGATTGACGATTAAACAGCCTGTGCCGGGGGCGCGCCGCGCCGCCCGATTGCAGGTTTACCTTGGCCGCGGCGGCGCAATATGCTACCCGGTCATCCTTGGCCTCAAGGCCCGAATTTACTGGGTACCAGGAGCAGACTATTGAGCGACGATACCATTTTTCGCGAAGTTGATGAGGAAGTCCGGCAAGCCGAGCTGAAAAAGCTGTGGGACAAATATGGCTGGTTGCTGGTCGGCGCCGCCATTGCGCTGGTGGTGGGGGTTGCCGGCGTCAAGGCCTGGAAGGCCTGGCGCCTGGCTGCCATTCAGGCCTCGGGCGGCCAGTATGAGCAGGCGCTCGATCTGATCGACGCCGGCAAGATCGCGGAAGCCGATGCCGAATTGAAGACCCTGGCGACCGATGGCAAGGGTGGCTACAAGGTTCTGGCCAGGCTGCGCGCCGCAGGGCTGGCCAAGGGTGATCCGGCGGCCAAAGTCGCCGCCTATGACGCCATTGCCGATGATGGCGGTCTCGACCGTCCCATCCGCGATCTGGCCCGGATCCGGGCGGCGTTGCTGCGGGTCGATCACGCCGACGAGGCCGAAATGGCCCGGCGCCTGAAGGGGCTCGATCAGCCCACCAGCGCCTGGCGCCACAGCGCCAACGAGCTGCTGGGCCTCAGCGCCTGGAAGGCCGGCAACGCCAAAAAGGCGCAAGGGCATTTCCTGGCCATACTGGCCGACCCGGCCGCGCCGCGCGACATCCGCGCCCGCGCCGAACAGATGCGCGCTTTGCTCGAGCCGGCATTGGCCGGAGACAAATAAGCATGACACCGGCCAGACAGATGCCTGTCTTCAGGGCTGCCGCCCTGGCTGCGCTGCTGCTCGGTCTGGCGGGCTGCGGCTCGGTCAATGAGTTGTTCAAGGGCGAATCCGACGGCCCGCCGCTGGAAGGCAAGCGCGAAACCGTCATCGTTCAGACCGATCCGCTGGAAAAGGATGAGAGCCTGGCCGGCGGCGCGGTCCAGATTCCCGGCGCCCATGGCAATGCGGACTGGGCCCAGCCCGGCGGCGTACCGTCCAATGCCCCCGGCCATCTCAGCGCCGGCACCAGCCTGCAGAAGGTCTGGCGGGTCAATGCCGGTTCCGGTTCCTCCAGCCATGGCCGCCTCACCGCCAGCCCCATCATCTATCAGGGGCGCATCTATGTTCTCGACACCCGCGCCCGGGTCAGCGCCTTCAATGCCCGCAGCGGCGGCAAGCTGTGGTCCGTATCGCTGGTGCCGAAGGGGGAATCTTCCTCCAGCGGCTTTGGCGGCGGCCTCGCCGCCGATGGTGGGCGTCTGTTCGCCACCACCGGCTTCGGCACCGCCGTGGCGCTCGACCCGCAGAGCGGAGCGCGCGTCTGGACCAAGAAACTCAGCAGCCCGGTGCGCGCCGCCCCGGCGGCCCTGAACGGCAAGGTCTATTTCGTCACTACCGACAATTGGCTGTTCGCGCTCAATGCCTCCGACGGCGAGGTCGCCTGGGATTTCCGCCGTTATGCGGAATCCGCCGGCGTGCTCGGCAGCCCCAGCCCGGCCATCGCCGCCGGCAAAGTGGTCGCGCCCTATAGTTCCGGCGAAATCATCGCCTTCAACGCCGCCGACGGCAAGCCCGCCTGGGCCGATTCCTTCTCGCGCACCCAGCGCCTGTCTCCGGTCGCCCGGCTCGGCGCCATTTCCGGCCGTCCGGTCATCGACGGTAATCTGGTGTTCGCCATTTCTCATTCGGGGCGCATGGGCGCGGTCAATCTCAAAACCGGCCAGCGGGTCTGGGCGCGCAATATCGGCGGCACCGAAACCCCCTGGGTGGCCGGCAACACGGTGTTTGTGGTCTCCCTGCAGGGCGTGGTTTACGCGCTGACCCGCGATAACGGCAAGGTGCGCTGGTACACCGACCTCAACAAAAAGCCCGAGGGCGCCAAGAAACGCAAATCGAAGAAGTCACCGCCGTCCTGGAGCGGCCCGGTGCTGGCCGGCGGGCGGCTGATCCTGGTCTCGTCCGATGGCCAGTTGGCGGCCCTGTCGCCCACGAGCGGCCAGGTGATCGGACGCCGCGGCCTTGGCGGGCGCTATCTTATCCCGCCGGTGGTGGCGGGCGGCATGGTCTATCTGCTGTCCAATGCCGCCCATCTGATCGCCCTGCGCTAGCGACTTCGCCGCTTGCTCTTCTGCCCGGATTGCTGTTTATAGCGCCTCAATAGCCCTTTGCGCCGCGTGCCCCTGGCCGGGCGCATTAAGAGATTTTAGACCCCGATGCCTATGACCGTCGCCATAATCGGCCGCCCCAATGTGGGCAAGTCCACCCTGTTCAACCGGCTGGCCGGGCGCAAGCTGGCGCTGGTGGACGACACGCCCGGGGTCACCCGCGACCGGCGCGAGGCCCAGGTGCGCATTGGCGAGCTGGCGTTTCGCCTGATCGACACCGCCGGGCTTGAGGACGCCGATGAAAACAGCCTCGAAGGGCGCATGCGCGCCCAGACCGAGGCGGCGATTGCCGAAGCGAATGTGTGCCTGTTCATGATCGATGCCCGTGCCGGCGTCACCCCGGTCGATGCCCATTTCGCCGGCCTGCTGCGCAAGGGCGGCAAGCCGGTGATCCTGATGGCCAATAAATGCGAGGGCACAGCCGCCGAGGCCGGCGCGCTCGAAGCCTATTCGCTCGGCCTCGGCGAGCCGATCGCCTTTTCGGCAGAACATGGCCTCGGCACTTCCGATCTCTATCAGGCCCTGCAGGCGCAGATGGAAAACCACAGCCCCGACGAGGACGCGCCCGGCGAAGAGGCGGAGCATCCCCTGCGGGTGGCGGTGCTGGGCCGGCCCAATGCCGGCAAGTCGACCCTGCTCAACCGGATGATCGGACAGGAGCGCCTGCTCACCGGCCCGGAAGCCGGCATCACCCGCGATTCCATCTCCATCGACTGGCAGTGGCAGGACCGGAAAATCACCCTGTGGGACACTGCCGGCCTGCGGCGCAAGGCCCGGGTGCG
>PKTQ01000298.1 GCA_002869085.1 Hyphomicrobiales bacterium
AACTGGTGAGAAATTTGGCCTAGATAGAAAAATACTTTCAGCAGTGCTTATGCCGGGAACTGACCTTCAAGAATTGCGGCAACGGATTATCGTTCAAGCGGGAGAGGAGGGGGTCGAGCAGGCACTCAGTGCAGAATTGCTCCCAAGGGATATCTCTTTAGACGATCTGGTGTCTGAGGTTGCTGAACGCCTGCTTTCAGAAGTCTTGTTGATTAAGAAATTGCGCCAGTCAGGCAAAACTCACATCTCCTCAGAGCCTGACCTCATGCCAGAAAACTTCATAAGATTCGTTGCCTCTGAAATGATAACTGTTTGCATGCTTCATCAGCTACAAGGCCCGATGCTGGCGCTCGGCACCCTGCTTAAAGAGCTACTTGGCATACGCCACTATGGCATCTCCGAATATAAAGAACCTCATCGATGGAAGGTTGCTGTACTTCTGAAAGCGAAATACCCCAATTCATCTGCTAACGAAATAGCCAAGAAACTTGGGGTTGACCGATCAACTGTTAGTCGTTGGTTTCAAAGTGAAGAGTTTCTGCTTGCAACAGAAAAGCTGCGCCAAGACTCTGACGAAATGTACGGTTGGGAACACGCTTGGCAACAGGGACTATACCTCCCAGATCCTTAGGTGTTGCACATGAAATAGCGTGCGCAACACACATTTTGATTTATATTGCTTTCTTTACTAGCCGGTGCATTCCGGTGTTTGGATGGTGAGGAATATGAATATCATCGACAATCAGAAGATGAGGCCACCTGCAGCAGCAGATTATCTTGGCATAGCGGAAAGCACGCTCGCCAAAATGCGTGTTTACGGCACCGGCCCGATCTACGCGAAAGCTGGGCGCGCAGTTCTTTATGAACGTGTTGATCTTGATGCCTGGATTGCCGAGCACAAACGCAAAAGCACCAGCGATGTCTCCACATACAAGTAACCCCGGCGCTGTTGCAGCAGCATTCCGGGGTTTTTGAATTTCGCCCTAGCCAAACAAGAGGAAATTCATATGAAGAATGTAACCGTGGAGGCAACTGAGATCAATATCCATCTGGCCATCACACATGCGGACCGTCCTGCGGCAAGTGTTCATAACGCTCCGGTAAATTGCCAGATGGAATTGGCCACATGAGCACGCACAAAAAGCCTTACATTGGCCTCAAATATGTGCTCGCCAAAGCCAGCTTCTACACAGAACAGTCACGTGTGCAGCTTTATAGGATCAATCCGAAAGGTGCAGATGTTTTTGTTATCCCGGCATGGGACCGTGACGGAATTGTTGACCTTGTGGCATGGCAATGTGATCGCCCTGAGCGCTTTGGAAGCCTGAATGGAGATGTTTTTGCCCTTGGGCAGGATCTCATCGACAATCCTTTCTCATATGCCTTTGGCAGCCCCCTGCATGTCTTCAGAACGCCCGTTCGGTGGTTGTGTAATGGGCAACGGGGCATCTGTATTCTCAAGCCAGCTGAGGCTCATAGCTGGCTGAGAAGGGTTCCTGCTCTGGCAGCAGAAGATGAGAGGCATGGTAGGCAGATTAAACAGTTGATCCAGCCTCCTGCTCCCAGGGCTCGTATCCTCGTTCCGGATCGGAGGATTCTGGCATGAGGAGCGAGAACCTGATCACGCTGGAAGAAGCTCAGCGCAAACCTTATCTCGAACCCCTCGAGCTACGTGAATTTCTTGCTCGTGAGATTCCGCCGCGTGGCGTCGTGCTGGATCCGATTTTACCAGAACAGGGCCTTGTGATGCTTTATGCTCCACGTGGGGTGGGTAAAACGCATGTAGCACTTGGGATGGCATATGCGGTTGCAAGTGGTTCGCCCTTCCTCAGTTGGAATGCGCCTGTTCCACGTTCAGTACTGTATGTCGATGGAGAGATGCCTGCTACTTCCATGCAGGAACGGTTGGCCGGAATTGTTACCGCATCTGATAAAGAACCCAAAGAGGGTATGTTCAGGCTGCTTACACCCGACCTTCTTGAAGTGCCTATGCCCGATCTCTCCAGAAGAGATGGTCAGGCCCTCCTTATGCCTCATTTGGAGAACGTGAAGCTGCTTGTCTTGGACAACCTCTCAACTCTCTGTCGGAGGGGACGCGAGAACGAGGCTGAAAGCTGGATTGTCGTGCAGGAATGGCTGCTTGAACTCAGGCGTAAGGGCATGTCGGTCTTGTTCATTCATCATGCTGGCAAGGGGGGAAGCCAGCGCGGCACCAGCAAGCGTGAGGATGTACTGGATACCGTAATTGCCTTGAAGCGCCCTGATGACTATCTGCCGGATGAAGGGGCGCGGTTTGAGGTTCATATTGAAAAGGCCAGAGGTCTGACAGGCGATGATGTTAAACCCTTCGAGGCTCGCCTGGAGGTTCGCCAGAAGCAGTCTCTCTGGACAACTCGCGATCTTGAGAATGTTCGTGAGGATCGTGTAGCGGAACTCTCCAGAGAAGGGCTCTCGGTCAGGGATATTGCTGAAGAAACAGGTATCCCAAAATCCACTGTCAGCCGCATTCAGAAGAAACTCAGAGCCGAGGGGGTGATCCATTGACCGGAAGCACACCCCTCAATTCAGGACCTGTCCCACCGTCCCAGTCCTTAAGCACGGGACAATGGGACAAGACTGAAAATATCGGGACGATCCTTGGGACAGCTCATGGGACAAGCCCCCTCAAGGCATTGGCATATAGGGTGTTGAGACGGGACAGGCAGCGGGACAATTCTCGGGACAAGCCTATCCCACTCGTGTCCCACTCAGACGATACGGAAACGGACAAGTGGGACACACTTGAACGCTGGGCTGAGTTCGAAGAACGGGCAGCCATTCTTGAACATGACGGGGGTATGGGGCGCTCTGAAGCTGAGCAAACGGCAGTCAAGCTCCTCCTGATCCATGGAGGCCGACAATGACCAGAAAGAAATCAGCTCCAGATAACAATACAAAGACTGTGACGGCAAATGACCCTGAAGACCAGAAGGGGACCCTCAAGAAGATTGGCGGATCCAGTTCTGATGCGTGGAACAATGTCCTTGCCAATCAGGCTGTCTATTCTCTGTGGCTAAACAACTCAGACGAGGAAACAAAGGACCGACAGCTCACCGCAACGGTAGCGGCTCTCACTGGCATCAGCCCCAGAGATGAACTTGAGGCCATGATGGCTGCACAGCTTATCGCAGCTCACAACGCTGCCATGGAGTGTTACCGGCGTGCCATGCTTGGTGAGCAGACCTTCGAAGGCCGCCATGAAAACTTGAACCAGGCCAACAAGCTGTCACGCACCTATACCACCCTACTAGCAGCTCTCAACAAACATCGCGGCAAAGGGCAGCAGAAGGTGACGGTCGAACACGTTCATGTTCACAAGGGCGGCCAAGCTGTAGTGGGTGTTGTCGAGACGCCCGGGGGTGGGGATAAGAGTAAAACGGAGGATCAACCTCGTGCAAAGCAGATTGCCCATGCATCTCAGCCCCCGATGCGGAGCCCGGACAAGGAAAGGGAAGCCGTGCCAATCCCCCGCGATGACTAACGGCCGGTGCCGGATGCACGGAGGCAAATCCACTGGCGCACCTAAGGGAAATCAAAACGCGCTAAAACATGGCCACTACTCGGCCGAAGCTATTTCTAACAGGCGCGAAATTGCAGTGCTCTTGAGAGACATGAAGAAGCTGGCTGAGGAAGTGCGATAACACCAGATGATGAAGGCTCTCAATCCTTGCTGGATTGACCTGTCTGGCATGTCTGCTTATCGGCCGTCAGCGGACAAGGTGATGAAAGAGGCACATGTCAGCTAAGTGCCATTTTCTGCCGCCAAGGTTTGACCTCCATACCGTCAATAACGGCCCTTTGCGGTCATTGGCACCAGTCAGTTTTTTCGGCCGTTTTGAACCGCAAAGCTGACATTGGCGAACCGGAGTAGAAGTGCAAGAAGCGGAAGTACGGTTGTTTCAGGTCAATGTTTCTGTTCTATGTGCAAAAGCTAGGGTCAGGACCCATTAATTCCAAAGATGTCAAATGACGGCTCCGAACCTTAAAGCGGTCATCTTGATGAAACAAAGGACAATAGTGTACAAGC